>NZ_JADNEM010000050.1:0-12924 GCF_015552275.1 Holdemania sp. 1001302B_160321_E10
CGAGCCTCTGCCGATATTCCTGGTGGGCTTCTGCTGCCTTATAATCACGTTGTTCCAGGGAGCAGCGCTGACGCTGCAGACAGCCATTACAAACATAAGGAGGACGAGAGAGAGAAGGGCAGCACTCTTTTTCATAATCATGACAAACCCGGAAACAATGACCACAAAAACGACAATTTCCCTTTTGAAAGCGGCACTGAGGCTGACAGACAAATTTGAGCCGGCATTCAAAACGATGGAGGCAATCGTTCATCATGCGAGACTGAGGATAAGAAGAACGATCGCGAATCAGCAGATGATTTCGAATTTCACGGGAGAGAGTGGTAGGGTTCTTGGAAATCAAACGAGCAATCGTGTTGAAAGAAGAACCCTGATTCAATTCGGATTGAATCGTAATCCGATCTTGCAAAGTTAAGTGACTCATAATGGGGGACTCCTATCTGTACAGGGAGATACAAGATGACTATAACTCATTTGCACGAGTAAATGCAGTCCGCGTCTTTGCAAAAGTAAATGCAATTTCTTTTTGTCTTAAGGCTGCGTTTACTTTTTCAATTCACTTGGAATTAAAAAAATTTGAAAAAACGAAAAAAAGTGCTTGCATACCCTTAAGGCTTATGATATTATAATTAAGCAAACGCCTAAATAGCTCAGTCGGTAGAGCAAACGGCTGTTAACCGTTAGGTCACAGGTTCGAGCCCTGTTTTAGGCGCCATTTTTTTTGGCTCGTTGGTGAAGTGGCTTAACACAGCGCCCTTTCACGGCGTCATTCACGAGTTCGAATCTCGTACGAGTCACCATTAAAAATGAAAAGTCCGCAAGGGCTTTTTTTGTTTTTGGTCAAAACAAAAAATAAAAAACACGATGCTTTGTTTAAGTCGGATAAGCGGTGGAATCTGTGAATAAAGGAATCGTCGGCCAGAAGGGAAACGGTCTCTTTTGTCCAAGTTAACGCAATGATTCCTGTCGCTGACGTTTTCAAATTACCTGTGCATAAAAATTTGTAAAAAAAAGAAAAAAGGCTTGCATTTCTTAGAGTGCTGGAATATAATATCAAAGCACGGCAAGAGAAAGCGCCTGAAAATTGGGAAGCTTTCAACAAAACATTGCATTCCGCCGTCAGGTGTGATAAGATGATTTTGCTAAAATCTTGCTGTTGATATATATGTCTTCTTAGCTCAGTTGGTAGAGCAACTGACTCTTAATCAGTGGGTCTAGGGTTCGAGTCCCTAAGAGGACACCATTTATAAATAAAGCCCTTAAACAAGGGCTTTTTTATTACCTCAATTTTCTATTCGTACCAAAATCGTACCACTTTTAGATTTTTCGTGATTTTTGTCAATATTTTCTGCCATTTTCTGCTGGCGATCCGGATATAGGTGGCCGTATCGGTTTAACGTTTCTGTGACGGTGTGACCAAGCCTCGCTGCGACATCACTTGGCTGGAAGCCTTGGTTGATTAAGTAAGAAACGTGCGAATGCCGGAAATCATGTATTCGGATATTTTTAACGCCGGCAGCTATGATGTATTTCTTTTTGCGATTATCCAACGTTTGAGCCGGCAACCGCTTTGTAAACCCGATCATTGGAGCGTCTGGCCGGTAACCTCCACAACGCTTATAATAAGCGATTAGGGTTTCAATCAGTCGAGCGGTTTCGGTGTCGACTGAGACCTTCCTATGACCTCGCTCATTTTTGGGTGAGGTCATTTTTTTATTTCGGGTGTCCCATTGCTTATTTATACTTATTGTTTTTGTAGTAGGGTCATAATCTTCTATATTTAAGCCGATCAACTCTCCCTTTCGGAGTCCGCACCAATATAGGATGCGAAATGTGACTTTATCCTGGAGGTTATCGATCTTATCATAAAATTTTTGAAATTCATCAGGTGTCCAGAAATTCATTTCTTTTTTCGGTTCATCTTTCCTGATTGCATTCTTTTTCTTAAACGGTGTTTCTGATAAGTATCCTTCATCGACAGCCCAATTTATCACTTGTTTAAAGCCTGTCTGTATGGCTCTTAAGTAGCTGTTGGAATACGGCTCTCCTTTCGGAGTTTTTTGCTTCAAGAGCCAATTCTGCCAGTCAGCGACAGATCTTCGGTTAATTTTGGATAAAGGGATATTTTCAAATTTCGGAAGGACAAATGATTGCTGTTTCTCTTTGTAGGCCATAAATGTTCTTGTCTTAATTTCTTCTTTTTTACTTTTTACATACAATTCAAACAATTCTCCATAAGTCATATCGTCGGCAAGACTATAACTATTTTCTAATGATTGTATAAATAGCCTCTCCGCTTTCTGCGCATCTGCACGCTTCCATTTCCTGTTTTCCTTTTTTTTCTGGTGCTGTACACCTCTGGCATCAGTCCAGCGCACTTTAAAATACCAGACGCCAGCGTTGTTTTTATTTACTGCCATATAATAATCAGTCCTCTCTTACATGAAATATAATAAAGTGGTGTCAATGCTTTTTTAAGATGAGATTTCGCACGTTGCGAGATCATCCAGGTAATCGTACACCCGGCAAGCGGTGTTTTCGGGGCAACCGTTAAGCTGCAGGTAATCTATAATAGATAATCCCGGCTCTTTGTTTTTAAGCAGATACAACGCCGCAAACAGATCGGCCTGCCATTCCATCCGGCCTCCGAGTTCAGTTCTGCCAAGGTGCAGAATACCATTTTCATATTCAAGGAAATAGTGGCCAAGTTCATGCAGAATAACAAACTGTTCTCGTGGCGGGGGAAGATTACTTTTTAAGAAGATCTTCTTGCTGTATGGACTAATGAGTAGGCGGCCGTCTGTTGGCCCATGATTCATGATTGGATCATAGCGCAGTTTAATATCATGGCTTTTTAAAATGTCATTGACCGGAGTGTCGGCGCAATTGTGCAGCGTCGCTACAACAAATTGGTAAATCATGGTAATCCCTCCGGACTTGATTATAATTCAAATATAAAAAAAGGCTGTCCGTTTAATCGGACAGTTGAAGTAAAACTTTAGATTTAGTGCAGAATAAACGATTTTATTTTATTGGAAGTTCCTTGGTATATTACTTTATAAAATGCTTTAAGTAAAGATTCCATTTTGGCACTTTCTGATTTATACTGCTGTTCTTGGCCAAGTAACATCAAATTATCTTGAATATCATTGAGCGAATTAATAATTTTTCGGTAATAATCCTCATCTATCATTCTAAAATAATATGATTTTTTTTGAAGATCGCGTATAAGCTTTTTTGCTTTTTCGCGATCGGATTTTTGTAAAGTGATCGCGCCATAAATTAATTTAGGAAGTTTAATTGTGAGAGTGCCTTCACCATATATTTCTACAATAAGAGATTCTTTTCTTTCATATCTTTTTATCACGAATTCGGAAATTATTGTCCAAAAGGCTGTTACTATTGAAACAATAATTGCAATAACAGAAATAATATCAGAAGACGTCATAGAATCACCAAACAATAAAGATAGAATCTAATATTTTATCAACAATCTCTTTTTTTTCGCATTGAAATTCAAAGTGTTTTAATAAATCTTCTTTTTTAATCTTTTTAAAAATTTCTGAACAGAATCCCTGAACAAAAGATACAGATATATCTTCTATAAAGCTAGGAAATACTATGGTGTTCATCCCGTTCCAGTCTACTTTGTTTTCTACTTGTTCTTTGAATGTCTTTACCCCTTTTGGATTTCCGACAATTTCTGGAAGTGATTTGTCTAATACTAATTCAATTCTCATTGTCTATCTCTCCTTCTCTTTGACTAAGACTATATTATACAATATGCCCTGGATCTGTATCGGCGATACACTTATGGCTTCTTCGCTAGGTAATTCACTTATAAAATTTGAAGATTCATTAAGCCCGATTTGTTCGTTCTTAATATCGATAAGTGAACATCTAAATTGCAAAGCTGCGGTTTCGGATACAACGTAGGAATAGTCAGCAGTTACTTTGTTAGAAATTTTTTTAATGAAAGTCGGTAATCCAGTTCCACCGTTGGATTGATTATTTCTTCCTGTAACATAGGGTTGTATGGCGCTAATCATAAAGAAATGATTGGCGGTATAGTGGTTATCAAAAGCTTTTTTGTGAAATTGGTAAGCTTGTTTTACAACCTCGCTTTCTAGTTCACCATTATAATACTTGTTTTTAATATCTGTGAACATTGTTTTTTCAGAAAAACACAAAATATTGATATTGAAATAGTCAAAAGATTTATCTAATGTGCCAGTTAATTCGGCGTCTTCTATAGTTATGTATATGAAGCAGCTTTCGTTTGAATGCTCTAAAGCATTTCCGCATAGCTCGCTTATGACTTGCTTAACATCGTTATTAAACTGATTATCGCTTGAATGCTCCCTTAGAAAATTTTTAACTTCTTGTAAAGCTTTTGATAAATCCTTTGAATCTTCGTCGGGGATTATGGTTCTTAAATAATATGTGTTATTTATGAATTGGTTGGCTTGAGTTGAGAGCATTTGATTAACAAATTCTGTTGTTGTTATCCTGTTTTTTAAAAAACGGCCGATAGGACTATGATCAATAATATTAGTTGTAATATTATTTTTACTAATATTCAAGGTGCGAAAATAAATTTTAGTATTAGGCTTTTTAATGATTAAATAACAAAATGCAAAGGAAAATAAAAACACAGTTGCGCCATCTACAAACGCTCCAATATCCATATCAATATTAAGGGTCAAATCATTTCTTGGTGAAATGCATAAATACTTTATGTTAGCTAGAAAAGATTTTAGACCGATAAAAGATAGATAAGATTGTCTGAATGTTATGCATACTTTTCCTTTCTTATTTATTTCTATTCTTTGCGGCGGAATGTGATTAAATAAGATATCTAAATTTAACATAATTCTATTCCTTTTCTTTTTGTTCCTCATACAGCTCGTTTGCCAGCTGGATGATCTCATCATCTGTCGGATCTTCGCCGCTGGAAGATGGCGTAAACTGGGCGTTTGCTTCATAATACCGCCGGGCTGCAGCTGCGTCGACGAAGCCGATCGGGTATTTATAGCCTTCAGGATACTTAACAAAAGCTTCAGGCACAAACGCCTTGGCACCCGCCAAGATTTTTTTCTGTGTTGCGCTATCGACGTTCATCATGGCTTCTATAATTTCTTGGACTTCGGTTGGATAGTTGATTTTTTCGGCTACGTTCATATTTTCCACAAAGTCATTGTAATCATCCCCTAGCCGATCATGTAGTGCAATATAAGTTAATTCGTTATCGGTGATTCCAAAGTAGTTTTCTAGCTTTCTGACATCGGCTAACGAAGGAGACCTTGATTCAGCTTCCCAGAATCCTATAAGGGGTTGGCTTACGCCCAAAACTTCCGCAAGCTGTTTTTGATAAAGGCCTGATTTCTTTCTTAATTCTTTTAGTCTTTTGCCTAGCATAGAATGCTCCTTTCATAGAAATAACAAAAATTTATTTCTTCACTTTACAAATAACAAAACATATTGTAATATGTATATGAAATAACAAAACGTTATTTATAGGAGGACGTATGGAACAGAAAAAATATGATTTTAACAACAACCCAAAGAACTGTAGAAGCCTTGACGGAGTCGAAATTATTTCCGTCGTAAAAATTAAGCTGACAAAGGGTTCTGGGACTGATGGTGACATGTGCAGAGATGTTACTCAATATTGGGATTTAGAAGGGAATTTTATAACAGAAGTTGATCCGTGTAATGTTACTGAGTTGCAAATGCTTTACAAAAAGAAACGTCATTTTTTCTGAATCTTTTGAATTAAATACTCTTTTTTAAGATAGCGTTCAATTTCGCTCACTACAATGTCCAAACAGTTTTTTAATTCAGCTCTTTCATCTATTGTGTATTTTTTGTAATAATGCGTTTCATCATTCCCCAACCACCAGCATCGTTTTGCAAATCTATGGATGTCGCCAAACTCTTTATCATCTTCTCTAAATTCATTGTCTATAAGCCTGCTTACGCTCGCTTCCTTCTTAATTTCTTCAGCTATGTCAGGCTTTAAATAAGCAGCAAAATCTTTGATAAGCGTTTCTAAAGCCATTCTAAAGCCTGAACCAACTAAACTATCAAGACTTGCATTATCTGCGCTCAAGCATTGAGAATATACTTCAACAAATTTTGGGGATAAACTTTTTATTTCATCACTGAAATTAGCTATTTTCTTATCTTTAGGGTAAACGGCTATGGGACTTAAAAAACCTCTAACATTAGCATACTCAACTGTATAAGCATTAAAACACATTTTGCAATAATAAATAGCAACTTCTGTAGTCATATCCGGAAAAGAATTTCGTGGGAGTGTTACAGAGCCTAACGTAATTGGCTCTCGATATCCTCCACAAATTGGGCAAAAATTATTATCAAAGTTCTCCACTATATCACCTTCTTAAAGTGATTATACCAAAAATATAACGGAATGTCATATTAACTTGTCCGGGGAGATACAGCCCCGCTGATGATGACCGTCAGGCGGTCGAAACAAGAAAGGAGGGCAAAGATGCGACAGTGGTTAATTGAATTACGCAAAGGCAAAGGCTTAACGCAAGAAGCGATGGCTGAAATGCTTGGCGTAACTCAGCCTAGTATCGTTTTGTGGGAATCAGGTCAGAGAACTCCGAAGCCCCAGGTCGCAAAGAAGGTTGCGGAGATTCTCGGGTTTGATTGGACAAAGTTCTATGAGGCTTAAAAAAAGAACCGCTCGCTTTGGCAGGGGAACGGTTCAATCGGGAGAAAAAGGAAATGTTTGAAATCCCTTTTCTGCCTTAATTCTACAATGGAAAGAAGGTGAGTAAAATGGCGAAATTTGCTACAAAAGCAGCAGAAAATGAGTTCTACATCGCTCGTATGGAAGCCGCAAAGTTCAATGATGATCTGGCGAGCCGTGAAGGCGCAAGCGAATACCTCGGAATGGACCGTACACGGCTTTCACGTATTGAGTTAGATAGTCAAGTGCCACTTCCCGAAGATGTCCTGCTCATGGCTGATCTGTATCGCCGGCCGGAACTGTGCAATCACTACTGCACACGGATTTGTCCGATCGGGAAAAAGACGATGGAACCTATGATAGAAGGCAGCCTACCTGAGCTGGCGATCAAATCGTTTTTCGCAGCGCATGACATTGATCAGCCAGCGGAGGAGTTTCTGAAGATGATGGAAGATGGCAAGCTTGATTCCAAAGACAAGCAACGATTGGAGGAAATCCTTCCGGAAATCAGGAAGACGGTAAATGTCTTTAATACCTTGCTTGTTATGCTGTCAAAAGAATTGGAAAGGGGGTGAAGCTATGAAAAAGAATGATCCAACAAGCCCGGCAGAGCGGCTGGAAATCCTCGAAAGCAAGACCTGGCTCACGACACCCGACATAAAAAAGGTCGCCGATTGCGGCGAACATACGGCTCGGAAGATCTTAAAATCCATTATCGCTGAAATTGAAGCTGAAGGATATCTTGTGCCGTCAATGACGCAGGTTCCGACCGATCGAGTAATCCGGCGCCTGAACATCAATCTCGATTTTCTGAGATTGCAAATTAAAAGCGCTCCCGAAAGTTTGACGACCGAGAGAGCGCTAGTCGAATCCTCTAGCAAAGATTCGACTCCATTATATCACATCCTAAAATCGTGAGAAGGGAGAATTAAATGACAACCAACGAAGCAGCCCGCGCTTATGCGGTCGTGGCAGCGTCAATGCTGCCGCCTGAATTAAGACAAGACAGCAAGTTGTTTGCAGTGTCACTCTATGCCCAGATGATCGAGCTGATGGATGCGTACACAGAGGAAGAGGTTCTCGCCAAGATGTACAAACTGCTTGATGGGGAGGCGTACTGATGTTACACGAAGAATTTGAAACAATGATTGATCGGCAGGTTTCTGTTGATCAGTACAATCTGGTAAATCACGTTTATATGTATCATCCGGCAGGTTTTTCAAAAGAGAACATTGCGGATCTTTGGAAAATGGGAGGTCAAGAACTGTTTCGGGAATTGACACCGGCCGCAGACAAACTGTACGAATTAGAAACAAATGTGCTCGCATTGAAAAGTCAGATTAAAGCTGCAGAAGAAGAGTTAAAGTCCATTAAAGCGAGGCACAACGAAAATGCGCCGGCTTAAGCGATCCGCGCTGGTAGTCATCACTGCTGCGATGACCGCGGGTGTGACGCTTAACCTGCCGGCAGCCGAGGCCGAGACACCTGCACCGCAACCAGTGACCATGATCGATCTCTACCAGCCCGATACGCCACCGACTTACACAGCCGACATGGACGTCAGCTGGCATGAGTGGCAGCCAACTGGTAAGGCTGCCGGGGTTGTCCCAGTAGCATTGCTGGAGCTGGCAGAGGAGTATAACATTAGCCCAATTTATGCGACAGCGGTGTTTGTCCTTGAGACCGGCTGGGGCAGCTCGTCGGCATGGCTGACCAAGCACAATCCGGCCGGCATCCGGTGCGGATTCAGGTATTGCAAATATGACACGGCCACAGAGGGCCTCAGACGCATGTTTGAGATCATGCAAGATTATTACAGCAACGGCCTAACCACAGTGGATCAGCAGCGGTCCTTGTGGTCAGAGGCCGAGGATACTGATTTAATTGTTCAGTTGATGATCCAACTAACAGAAGGGAGATAGCTATGACGAGAATCGAAGAACAGCTTTGGCGACAGGAGCAAAATTTCCTTTACGGCGCCGGATGTCAGATGCAATCGGAATTTGAGCTGGCTTACGAATGCGATTGTGGTCATTCCTGCGAAGATGGGAATGAGCATAAAGTGGACGGCGAAACAAAATGTCCTGAATGTTATGCAAGATACTTAGCGGAGCTACATGAAAAATACCTTAAGGTCATGAAATCGAAATTTACTGAAGAAGAACTCGATATCATGTACGACGAAGGAATTCTGGAGGACTTTACAGATGGCATACTCCACCGAGCTGTATCAGCCTGATAAAAAGGCTGCTTACGATGTCTTGAGTTTCCGGACTGAAAAAGAATGGTTGGCTGCTCGAAGAAATGGAATAGGCGGTTCGGATTCAGCTGCTGTTCTCGGATTAACACCTTATAAAACCAAGGTAGAGATATATGAGGAAAAGGTAGGTATTGCGGAGTCCGAAGATATCAGTAAAAAACCTTCAGTTGTTTACGGAAAAAGTGCAGAAGAACCACTTCGACGGTTATTCCAGCTCGACCATCCAGAGCTGATCGTCAATTATAAAAACAAGACGATTCTCCGTAATCGAGAATATCCATTTCTTCTCTTTAGCCCTGATGGACTCCTTAAGATGAGAGATTCTAGTAGTAAAGGGATTTTTGAGAATAAAACGACAACTGTCTATAACCGAAATAAACTATCGGAATGGGATAACCATGTACCTGATTATTATTTTTCACAAATAATGCATGGATTAATCGTTACAGAGTTTGAATTTGTCTATTTGAGAGCGTTAATAAAATTTCCAGATGGTGATTCACAAATTAGAAATTATTATTTCAGAAAAAGTGATTTCGAAAAAGATATAGATTATATAAAAACTGAAGAAATTAATTTCTGGAATAATCACATCCGTAATAATTGCAAACCTAAAAATTAGAAGGAGAAAGAACAATGAGTCAATACACTAAACCTACAAATGCTATCACACCAGAAGCACAACATAAAGTTCAATTTCAGGCTTTTATTAAGAATGAGAATGTACTCAAAAACATCAGCGAAACGTTGGGGAGTGAAACTAAAACAAAGCGGTTTGTAGCATCGGTAATCTCAGCAGTATCCACTAATCCTACGCTCCAAGAGTGCCAGGCACCGACGATCATCAGCGCAGCGCTGCTTGGAGAATCACTGAATTTATCACCATCTCCGCAGTTGGGCCACTACTACCTTGTTCCGTTTAAGGATAAAAAGGCCGGAGTCACAAACGCAACCTTCCAGCTGGGGTATAAAGGCTATATCCAGCTGGCTATCCGTTCTGGCCAGTATAAAAAAATGAACGTGATAGCAATCAAGGATGGTGAACTGATCGGCTATAACCCGCTGGATGAAGAATTACAGGTCGAGCTAATCGAGGATGAGTACGAACGAGAGCAGCGACCGACCATTGGCTATTATGCCATGTTTGAGCTGATTAACGGCTTCCGGAAGACAATGTATTGGAGTAAACGGAAGATGATGGCTCACGCTGAGAAATACTCAACCGCCTTTAAATTTAACGGTGGAGCTGAAGCTCTTAAAAAATTAGAAAATGGCGAAATCCCAGAAAAGGAACTCTGGAAGTATTCCTCGTTCTGGTTCAAGGATTTTGACGGTATGGCGTTCAAAACAATGCTCAGACAGTTGATCAGCAAGTGGGGAATTATGTCCATCGAGATGCAATCCGCTTATGTTAATGATATGGCGTTCAAAGATGAAACTGGCCGTGTAAATTACATTGAGAACGAAGTGGACACCGAAGCTGTTACGCCGGTAGTCGTGGAAAATGAAGCTGAACCAGAAGCGACGCCAGAACCAGAGGCTATGACATCAGATCAGTCAGCAACAATCAATCAGCCGAGTCTGCTATAAGAAAGAGAGGGAATCAAATGTTATACATCAATAATCTAAAAGAGGGAAAATCCATCCTACTGCTTAAAAACGAAGCGATCCTGGCCGCTGTGGACGAGGAGCTGATCAAGGTACTGAACAACATTGAGGACACAAAAACCGACGCAACCAAAAAGCGTCGGATCCGGATTGACCTGTCGATTGAACCGGCCGCGAGCCGAGATTCGTTTGAACTTTCGGCGGACATTGGCAGCCAGTTGGCGCCAAAGAACGCTCTGCAGATATCACTTGATTTGAGCAAGACTGCAGAAGGCGATTATACGATTCAAGAGGAGATGGAAGAAGCGCCAGGTCAATCGGATATTTTCGGAGGCGAAATCGAAGGCCCGGACATTGCATTTGTGCCAAGACAGATCGGAGGACCGCGGCCGGGAGATCAAGCATGATCAATATTCGATTCGAGGTGCAAGGAGAACCAAAAGCAAAGGCGAGACCCAGAGTTACACGCTCTGGGATCGCCTATACTCCTAAAAATACAATTTTGTATGAGAATCTTGTAAGAACGTCTTTCCAGCAATCCTATCCAGATCATATTCCGATTGATTGCGAGGTAGAGGCTATCATCACCGCTTATTTCTCAATTCCAAAGTCAGCTTCCCAAAGAAAAAAGGAACTCATGGGCTTTGGTTTGATCAATCCTACAAAAAAGCCTGATCTGGACAACATCGCTAAAGCGATCCTCGATAGTCTAAACGGAATCGCTTATAAAGACGATAGTCAGATCGTCAGCATGGTTGTTTCAAAAAAGTACAGTAACAGACCGAGAGTCGAAATTACACTGAAAGAAAAGGTGTAAAGCTATGGCAGGCAAACCCAAGAAGAAATTGGATTATGCCGGCTGGAATACCGATATATTTGAAAACGAACCAAAGATAGACAAGCTACTGGATGCGCAGGGATGGGTTGGATTTGGGATCTATTTCTATCTTTGCCAGCGAGCTTATGGTTCTGAAGGGTACTACTACCGATGGAGCTATGACGATGTGGCCACTACCGCAAGGAAGATGGGCTGCGGCATCAGGTCCGAAACGGTCAGACAGACCGTCGCCTTATGCTTTCAGATTGGGCTCTTTGATAAGAGGCTGTTTGAAGAGTTTAAGGTGCTCACAAGTCGGGGTATACAGAAAAAATACTGGCTAGTCGCAAGTGAGCGTACCGATAAGTCGGTCATAGAAGAATTATGGCTTCTGAACGATGATGAATGCAGAGGTTGTCTTAAAGTTACCCTAAAATCGGATTCTCAGCCGGAGAATGACCATTCTACCCCCTCAACATCGAATGTTAGGCCACTAAAGGAAAGTAAAGTAAAGGAAAGTAAATATACTACAACAACAGCGGACGTCAAGTCACCGATAGAATTTACTGAGGAAATATTCGGACGGCCTATCAATTCAACGGAAATGGAAAAGATTATCGAAATGCAGAAAGCATACACCGATGATCTTATCATCCTAGCTCTTAAAGAAACTGCGTTGAATAATGCCCAACACATCAATTACACAGTAGCGATCTTGGCAAATTGGAAGGCCAAGGGTTATGACACTGTGGAAAAAGTCAAGGCTGGACTTGAACAGCGCAGAACAAGGGTTAACGGTAAAGGTCGATCAAAGCGACCGGATGTATTGCCGGATTACTATGTCCAGATGAAATCCGGATCGGATCCGGAAGTCGCAGAAGACGTAGATTTCGACCGCGAAGAATTTGAAGAAATCCGCCGCAAATTAAAAGAACAGGAGAAGTAGAGATGGAAAGAAAATACTACGAAATTAACGAAGCTGCAGCCCGGCGATCAAAGGAAATGATGTCCTTTGATGACTACCGCGAAGGAAGTGCGACATCAGCTTATCGACAGGAAGCAGAACAAATATACCAGCTGGCTGAGAAAGTGGCTGATAGACGGCCAGACGCCGCTGAGAAAGCGGAGAAATTAGCTGATCAGTATGCTAAATTACTGGCTGACTACTACAATACCAATTTCCGGATCGATCAAATGTGTCCTTCAGTAATGATTGCGGGACCGGCTAAATTCCCAATCCGAAAAAAAGAAAAGCAGAATCAGGCGTGGGATCGAAACCAAGAGAAGTATAAACTGTGCAAAGCGATCGAAGGTAAAATCAGAAATCTGCTAAATGGTAAGGAAGTCATAACCGCCGGCGATCCGGAAGCCATAGAAAAGCTGAAAAACAAGCTGGCGAATCTTGAGCAGGCGCAGGAAACCATGAAGGCAGTCAATTCCTTTTATCGCAAGTATAAAACGCTGGACGGTTGCCCTAATTTACCTTTAGAAGAGCTGGAAAAACTGAAAATATCT
>NZ_JADNEM010000051.1:0-10550 GCF_015552275.1 Holdemania sp. 1001302B_160321_E10
GTTTCTACGGATATTTTAACACTTTTCCCTCATTATCTGGCTCTTTTTTTGTTTCCTTTTACTCTGTTTCTCCTTTTGCTCTGCCCCGATACACATTTTCTTCTTTACCTGCATTTACTTTTACTATTGACCTTGTTAGTTTTTATACCATTTAAGCTATAATATTTTACAAATACAATATTTTAATGCTCTTTCAGTTCGCTGTTGCATTCAATGTAACAAACTTTTTAACATTCAGGAAAGTATTGCGCCGCTTTCGTTTATGCTTCTTCCGCTTTAACTTCTGCTTTCCTCTGGAAGTTGTCAATAAACAGACTGAAGATCAGCTTATCCAGCCTGAAAATCTCATTCTCTTCGCTTTCTATGGAAAAAGGATTCCTTGATTGATTTCTGGATAACTATTTCTCGTTAAGATCAAGTCGCGTCGATTTATCATGCCTGCTTAGCTTTTTCTTTGTTGCGGCGACAAGACTATCCACCAAAAATGGCGGACCTGACATTTTTGATTTTCATGCCAGGGCGACAATTTCATGATATGCCGAAGCGGACGGCATGCCGCCTGGCAGAGTTGTTTTTCATGATTTCTTTGAAATTCTCGTTATTCTTTTGCCTGTCCCTGATCGCAAGGGAAGTCAAAATGTTCAAAAACCCGATTGAGCCGCCGCGTTCGGCAACCAACGGCAATGCCCAACAGATCGGTTATGCTTCAGCTGCCAAACAGAATCTGATTATTCCTCATCATCCCGCGGATAATGGCGCAGCGCCGCTTTCATACTGGAAAGCATCGACGTCAGAAACTGATATTCAGCCGGCGAACAGTCCTTCAATTCCTCCTGAATGTCTTTCATATAAAAGGCAGTCAGCTTCGGTACGCTGTCCATGATCAATTCATCCGGCGTCACGTTCAGCGCCCGGGCAATTTTGATAAACAACTCCAGACTGACCTTGTTTGTTCCAGTTTCAATATGGCTGATCGTCGGAATGGATACGCCGACTTTTTCAGCCAGAACCTCCTGTGTCAGATTTAATCTTATCCGCGCCCGCCGGACCCGCTGCCCCAGCCGCTGATAATCGACACAATCCTTCTTTTCATCGCTCATAACTACCTCGCAAAAATCGTTTTCATGTTCTGATGATATTGTAACCGGATGCGAAAACGATTATAATGAAATAAAAGGCAATATTTGCTTAATACTTAAATTTATTCGATTTAAGTCAATTAATAAAGGAGATAAAATATGTTAGTCACCGCGGCAACCAATGCTGAAGAAGCCTACACGCTGTTAAATGAGATCGTCGGGATCGGCGATTTTACCAGCGCAGATCTCGCTGATTTTCTAAGCCTGATCTCCAAACAGGTCGGCAAAAAAGAACGGTCGATCGAAAATCTGACCAACGATTTAAAATATGGCGGTTACGGCGAGGAGGATCGGCTGGAAATGACGGAACTGTTGTTCCGCGAACAGACCATTCTTGAAAATCTGACGGAAGTCATTGCCGCCACAAAAGAAAAACTGGCCGTCTACGAAGCTTACGAAAAGAAAAAACAGTAACGCTTTTCTCCCGCTTCATCACGCTGACATTTCACCCCTGTCAGTCCGGACTTTTCCAACCGTGCTGCCCGCACTGGTTTTTATTTCTGCCTTGCCGGTTCCAACCTGTACGCTGCTTTTGCTTTCTTCCAATCCGTTCATTTCCATCGTTAAGTTTTGATAAAATGGGTCAAAGCTTTGAGGGTAATGAAATTTTCTGAATTTTTACCTTTTGCTTTCCTTTTGTCGCTCCCCGCCGGCCGCCGATTTCATTATACGGGACTGAGAGTGAACCGCAACCTGAAGCTGTTCATTAAATTACCGTTAAAAATCAGCGTCAAAGGTTCATTGAAAATGGCGTTTTAAAAAGGAAAGAGAGCTGAATTTACATGCAAATTCCCGGAACTATCATTCGGATCAATCGGATGGACCAAGCGATAAAACTGACGGCTCTGGCATATCAATGCCACATTTCCGCCAGCTATTTAAGTCAGATTGAAACAGGAAAAGCACAGCCAGATCCGCAGATTCTGCAGCTGCTGGCGAAAGCGCTGGATTTGGATTATACGATAGATCAAGCCTGGCTGATCCCGGCGAAGCAAAAGTTGGAACATTTTGTCCGCAATGCATTGCTTCTGGATTTGGAGGCGGCGCAGAAACAGGCGCCGGCTTTACGCCGAATCCGGAAACGGTATCTCAATTCGCCTCTGGCCCTCGATTATCATCTGGCCTTTTTTGTTTATGCACTCATGACGAAAAACCTGCGCCAGATGGTTCAGCAGAAGCACCTGTTAATCAGCGTGCAGGATCGCTTTGATGAGGCGCAAAGCGCCCTGTTTGAGCTTGTCTGCGGGATCAGCGCGCTAAAGCAGGATTTATCGGAAGCAGAAACACATTTCAAGCAATGCCTGAAACGCAATCCAACTTCTCTGATGGGCGCATTGGGGCATTACTACACTTCCCTTCTTTATTCAAAAAAAGGGAAAATCTTGCTTGCCCGCGAACATTGCGACGCGGCTTCCCGCCTGTTTACGCAGGCAAACTGTTATCCGTTTCTTATCTTTTGTCATATTCAAAGCGCGGCGATTCTCTCCCTGCAGGAGTTTGATCGGCCAGCCGCAATATTGACGTCAATTCTGGAAAGCAAAATGTTGAATCTGACGCCCGAAATGCGTTCCGCCATTCTCTGTACGCTTTGCTGGTGCTGTGTTAACCATCGGCACTACGAAAAAGCCGGTGCGTTTCTTTCGCGTTTCGCCGATGTTTCCGATTCGAATGATGAAATGGATTTTCTGCGATGTTTTCTGCATTATAAAACCGGGAATATCGCAAGCATGAAACGTTTGGCGTCGGCGAAGGAATTTCGCTCTCAGCCGTTTCAGGATCTGATGCGAGTCATGAATGCTGTCGGCGATCAGGATCCACATCGGGATAAGCTGTTGATCACCTTGTTAAAACATGGCCGAAGCTGTCTTGATCTGAATCAGAAACGTTTCTATCTGACGCTTTTGATCAATTACTATGACGAAAAGCACAAATATGTGAAAAAAAGTCAGTGCCTGCAGCGGCTTGCCGAGCTTCTGCAGGGATGGGAATAATAAGGAATACTGAATATCCTGCATCGTAGCCGCACTCATTTCAGCATAAGCCTGAGCCGGCGAAAGGTTATCCCAATATCAGCCAAAAGAGCGCATTGATCAATGCGCCCTTTGTTCCGGTTATTCTTTTGTTCTATTCTTGAGTACACTTATTTGAATTTACACGAAATTTGTTTAAACAAATTTCGGGATTTCCGCTTATTGATCCAATACGACGCTGTTGCCTGCCACTCGGCCCGTCGTGATCGCTTCGGAAATTGCGTTGCCGCCCAAACGGTTGCCGCCATGGAAACCGCCGGTCACTTCACCCGCCGCATAGAAGCCCGGAATCTGGTTTCCGCTGGCGTCTAAGACGTGCGCGTCAACGTCAACTTCCACCCCGCCCATCGTGTGATGGACCGCCGGCGTCCGCGGATTGGCGAAGTAAGGCCCGTGATCTTCGATCTTTGCGGTTTCGTTAAAGACTGTACGGCCGGTCAGCTCATCATAGCCCGCGTCGATCGCGGCGTTGTAATCATCGACCGTTTTCCGCAGGGTTGCGGGATCCATCCCGATCTGTTCCGCCAATTCCTCAATCGTATCCGCCTTGTAAACCGCTCCGCGTTCGATCAAATCATCGACATGAATGCCGTAGGTATTGACATAGTTCTCATCTAAACGGCTGTTTTGATAGCTGCTGATAATATACATCATCCCGTTGGTCTGTTCCAACGTTGAAGCGCATAAAACGTCGCGGCGTTCTGACTCGTTAACAAACCGATGCCCTTCCTGATTGACATACATACTCGTCGTATCGCCGACATTGGTTGAAGTTTCGCCAGTCTTCGGATCGGCGATCAAAAGCTGAATCTTATCCATACCGACCAGATTCGCGCCCACAGCCTGCGCCATCACAATCCCGTCGCCAGTAATCGCCGGACTGTTGGTCGTCGGAACCGTCGGCCCCAAATCAGCCCAGATGCTGTTATACTTCACGCGCATTTCCACATTCGCGCCAAACCCTCCGGTTGCCAGAACAACCCCTTTGCCGGCCTTGTATTCATAAGGTGTTCCATTTGCGGACACCGCGCGGACGCCGATCACCCGGCCGTCTTCCATAATCAATTCCTCAGCCCTGACTTCCAGATCATATTCGATCGGGAAATTTTTCTTTTCCGCATCATTTTTCAGCACTTCGATAAAACCAATGCCGCTTTTATAGGTTTGAGACATGTTCGCACGCGGCCATAACGAACCAACGATCACGATTGACTTCGGTTTCCAGTCAAAGCCCATATCCCGCATCCAGGCATAGGTCTGCGGCGCTTTTTCGCACATTGACTGAATCAGTACCGGATTGCCGACATAATCACCGTCGACATAGGTCTGAAGCATATGCAAATAGACTGAATCAAACAAATGTTCCGCGCCAGACTTCTTATACTCGTCAAATTCCGCGGTCAGTTTTTCCTGCCAGTTCTTCATTATGTCATCCTTCGGCTCCATTGTGCAGTATTCCTCAACCGATTTGATCTGCCCTGCCGTCATGACCTGCGTCTGTTGATTTTCAGGAACAACCGCATTGAAATAGCCGCCGGAACGCATCGTATTGCCGCCCAGAGCCGCAGTTTTTTCCACAACGATAACCGATGCACCATTTTCAGCCGCCGCGTACGCAGCCGCAACACCGGCTCCGCCGCCGCCTAAAACGATGACGTCCGCTTCCCGCTGGACTAAATCTCCGGCTGTTTCCTCTTCGACTTTCACATTTTTCAGTGCTTCCGCGTCCCCGCCGGCCTGGGTAACTGCATCAGCGACCGCTTCGATGATCGCGTTGCTGGTCAAGGTCGCTGTCGCGACGGCATCGACTGCCAGCGACTGATTCTTCACGATCTCTTCCGGAATCCGCTGCAGCGGCAAGTCGGAAATTCCTTCGGTTTCCGAATGTTCAATGACTTCGATTTTCGTAATTTCTTTGTCTGTGAATGTGACCTCGACTTTCAGCTCGCCATTGCGCCCGGCGCCTGTCCCTGTGTAGGTGCCGGACGTGTAGCCGGCATCCGTTCCCTTCGGATTATTGCTCGGTGCCGCTGTGCAGCCGGTCAGTCCAACTGCCAGCAGCACGCTGAGAAACAAAACAACGATTCTCTTAAGATTTGATTTTCTCATCTTACCCTCCCTGTGTGAAAGCGTTATCTTTCCCTGCTATCAGAGTACACGTTAAAGGGCCTTTAGAGTCAATCCCCCGCTGCTGAAATCTGATGTTTTCTTTGAAAAGGGCAGCCAGACCTGATGAATCCGCTCCTGTGTCGTACTTCGATGAAGCGTGGAAACCGTGCGTCCGATTGCGTCGCCGGCCAATTCCAGCTGATGTGCGTCCATGTATTGCAGAACATGCTGAAATAAACCGCAGTGCAGCAGTTCGCCAGCCTGAGCAGAAATTGCCGTATAAATACATCGTTGGGAAGGAACGTATTCCATCCCCCTCGCCTGAGGATCCAAACACAGAAAATCAGCGTCTTCCTCCATAACGCACAGCCCTAACGCAAAGTTCTTATTCCCTGCAAGAATATCGTCCTTCGCAAATAAAGGCGTTGGCATCACAACCGGCATCTTTTCCGTCCATATCTGGACGCGTTTTTGTATTTCAGGATCACCGATCAGCTGATCCTGAATCTGGTAACAAAACCGGTACATCGCGGGACTTTCTTCAATCTGGCATTTCCAAAGCATTTCCGAAGCGGAGCGATGAATGTTAATCATCCGATCAGCGCACGCCAACAGCCGTTTGTTCCAATCCACCGCCGCCTGCAGCTCCCGCTTTTTATCCTCTAATCGTTTGGCGATGTCCTCCAAGGTGCAAAAGTTCAACATTTCCTTCGCTTCCTGTAAGGTAAAACCATAATTACGGTACATCCGAACCCGCATCAAAGCATTGATATCCAGCGCTTCATAGTATCGGTAGCCGCTTCCCTGATCAATTTTCTGCGATTGAATCACGCCTTCCCGCTCATAATAACGGACGGTTTCAGAAGAAATTCCCAAAAGTTTCGCAACTTCTCCAATCTTGTAAGCCATACTCCCTCCACAGTTTTTTTCCTTTATTTCCAAAACAAGCTTTATGTGTATTATATCACAAGATTGTTTATTAAAATCAACATCCTGAAACCCTCCGGTTTTAAGCACTTGGGTCTTCCTGTCTCTTCCTTATGCCGGCTGTGTTGCTCACGGCACGGTTTCCTCAAGCGGAGAAAGGGAAAGGAGAAAGACGAAAAAAGCTGTCTTGATGACAGCTTTACTGATTAATCATGGTGGACGCTAAGGGACTCGAACCCCTGACCCCTTCCACGTCAAGGAAGTGCTCTCCCAACTGAGCTAAGCGTCCGGTGCTTTAATATATTACCATTGATCCTTAAAAACCGCAACCCTTTTTTTACTGAAAATGTCAAAAAAGGAACATCCTGCAGCCTCCTCTTTTTCCCTTTTTCTCCCCTGATCAGGATGGATCCTGGCCGGGATTTTAAAACGACTGGAGAAAGTTAAGGGCGGGTATGCTATAATAAAGCATTGGAGGCGAACTCATTATGAATTTGCAGTTTTGCGAGTCAATTACAGGGAAGCAGCTGGACGATTTCACCCGTGCCAGCCGATGCAATAATATATATCAGACTGAAGCCTGGGCCAACGTCAAGAAGGAATGGACTTCAAAATTTGTCGGCATGACCTGCGACGGGCAACTGTGCGGAGCAGCGATGATTCTGTTCCGCAAACTGCCGCTGGGCATGAAGCTGGCCTATATTCCCCGCGGACCGATCATGGACTACGATGATCCCCAACAGACTGCGTTCTTCTTAACTGCGATCCGGCGTTTCTGCGCGAAGCAGGGTGCGGTGGAATGCAAATTTGATCCCTATCTCATCATCGGCAGCTTTGACTTGGATCAAAAAGAAGCCGCCTGGAACGCCCGCAGTCCGATTCCGCAACAGCTGGCGAAGGCAAAAGCCCATTTTGCGGGCTATACGAAGCTGATCAGTGAAACGGTGCAGCCGCGCTTTCAGCTTTGCTTTTCCCATCAGGAAAACTGGGAAGCCTGCTTTCCGAAGAAGACCCGTGAGAAAATTCATAACAGTTTTGCCAAAGGCATTCAGATCGAAATTTGGGGGATTGAGCATGTCCACGAATTAGCTGAAATGATCAAATATACGGAACAGCGTAAAAATATCCACCTGCGCAATGAGGATTATTTCCGCACGATCATGGAAAACTTCGGCGATCATGCCTGCATTCTGGCCGCTCATCTGGATTATGATCATGCGCTGGCACTGGTCGAAGAAAAGCAGCGCGGTCTTTGTCAGCATCGAAACGAGCTGGACGAAAAAGCGAATAAAAAACGCGTACAGCTGGAAAAACAAATTGCCGATCTCGACGCTGAAAAGCTCAGGCTGCGCCAGCAGGCTCAGGAAGACGGCCGTGACATTTTGGTCAGTGCGTTGTTGTTAGTTCACGACGGCACGACCTGCGAGCTGTTGTATTCCGGCTTAAACGAGAAATACCGCCGCTATCTGGCTGCTTACGCACTGCGCTGCCGCGGCATTCAATGGGCCTTTGAACAAGGCTGCACGCGGTTTAACTTCGGCGGCGTGGAAGGCACGCTGGACGACGGGCTGTTCATCTTCAAGTCGTCGTTTTCACCTGAAATCGACGTCTATCTCGGCGAATTCAGTCTACCATGCAAGCCGCTGCTGTATCCGATCTGGACCCAGCTTTTGCCCAAGGTTAAGGAATTACGCCGGCAATGGTTAAGGAGGGAATCGCATTGATCACCTGTAAACAAATTTCGGATGTGCAGCTGGACGCCTTTGTCAGCGCTCATCCCTACGGACATTACATGAAAACTTCGCTGTGGGCGAAGCTGCAGAAGCAGGATCAGCCGCATTTTATCGGCTTTTTTGAGCAGGCACAGCTGAAAGGCACAGCGATGATTCTGGAGCGGAAGTCGCCGGGTATTCACTACTATTATGTTCCCTGGGGACCTTGCCTGAATTATGACGATCCTCAACTGTGCGAACAATGCCTGCGGGGATTGATTCAGCTGGCGGAAAACGCCAAAGTGGACTTTCTGCGGGTGGATCCGAACGTCTTGCGGATGGAGCGGGATATCAAGGGCAATCCGATCGAAGGCGGTGAAAATCACGAAGCAATAACAGCACTGCTGACATCGCTGGGGTTTGTGCATAAGGGATACGGCTATGCCTACAATGGCAGCTGGGTCAACCGCTACACGCTGATTATCGACCTGACGCCTTCCATCGAAGAAATCGTCAGGCATTTCTCCAAGGCGCGCCAGAACAGTCTGCGCCGGCATGCCGTGATCGGCGTGACAACCCGCTTAGGTACCAAAGACGATGTGCCGCAGCTGTGTGAATTTGAACGGCAGCTTTCCCAGATTCAGGGCTTTAAGCCGCATCCGCAGTCCTTCTTTGAAGCGCTGTTGGATGCCTTTGGCGATCACGCCGTACTGTATGTCACTGAAATTGACCTTGATCAGATGATCAACGGCATCCAGCAGGAAATTGACAGCGGTAAATATCACAAAGACCCCGAAGCGCTGCAGTCCAAGTTAAAAGAAAAAGAAAAAGCCGCGGCGCTAAAATCGCAATACGGCGCAAAGCCGGCGATTGCCGCCGGATTGTTCCTGCGATTCGGCGCGCAATCCTGGGATCTTTACACCTATAACCACAAGGATTTCAACTTTATCAAGGCCGTGGATAACCTGCACCGGTTCGCCGTCGAAGACATGAAAAACCACGGCGTCCTGCATTACGACATGTGCGGATTCTCCGGAGTGACGGACAAGTCTGATCCGCATTATGGATTGTATGATTACAAGCGTTCATTTGGTTCCGTTTATACGGAACGGATCGGCGAATTCGACTATATCCGCAAGCCGGCGCGCACTGCCCGCTGGAAAAAGGCGGATCGCTTCCGCCGTCGGGTAAAACGCAAGCTCATCTCGCTGCGGTATGGCAAACAGGAGAAGCATTCATGAGGCCGGTCGGGCTGACCTCGGTCACCTTCCGTCAGCTGACCGCCGATCAGATCATCACGCTGGCTAGGGAAACCGGCTGTACCGGAATCGAATGGGGCAGCGACGTCCACGTGCCCGCAAATCGGCTGGATCTGGCAGCCAGAGCTGCGGAAGCCTGCCGTCAAAACCAGCTGGCGGTGTTCTCTTATGGCAGTTATTACAAACTGAATCAAGGTCTTAATCCGGACATTGATTTTCAGGCTTATCTTGATACGGCCGTTAAGCTGGGAGCGCCGTGTGTGCGGATCTGGGCCGGGCGCACAGCCTCCGCGCAAGCCGACGACGATTTTTTCCAGCGGGCTGTCGCGGAAACGCGGCGATGCTGCGAACTGGCGGCCAAAGTTGGGATAGACGTCGCGTTTGAATATCATCGCAAATCGCTGACGGACAACGGTGCTTCCGCTGTAAAGCTGCTTAAAGCTGTCAATCGTTCTCATTGCAAGACCTACTGGCAGCCCAATCCCGAGCTCACCGTGGAAGAAAACAGTCGGGAATTAGAGGCGATCCTGCCCTGGCTGACGCGCGTCCATGTGTTCAGCTGGTTACCCGACAACACGCGGCTGCCGCTCGCAGCTCAGGAAGCAGCCTGGAAGCACTGGCTGACTTTCATTCCCCGCGAAATTCCGCTGATTCTGGAATTTGTCAAAGAGGATCAGCCGGAACAGTTCCGTCAGGATATGGTAGCTCTGCAAAAATGGTTATCGCACAGCGTCTGTCTTTAAAAAAGTGTCCCTGATATTCCACCACAGCTTAAAATCAGTTTCTTTAACCCTCTCTGATCTTCGGATCGAGGGGGTTTTTAATATTTAGGGTTGTGAGCTTCATATTGTGACTCCTATGCATCATCCGATCCCATCCTTTCTATTTACACCAACACGATTTGACTCTGACGAACTTTTTCTGAACTTTACGTTATTCCAAAGCCGATCCTGCGAAGTCCAGATCCACTTAGTCATGAGTATAGGACAGCTGAGTTATGTTCTCTGCCTGATGCTTTGAATCAGAAAGCTTTCTAAGCTGATGATGGAGGTCTTCCGAGGTATTTATTCTATTCAAAACTTGGACGATCTGATTCACTTTCGCTTCGTTTAAATCATCTAAGACTTTCTCATCGCTTTCCGTTAATTCCCATTTCTGCCGCAGTAACTCCTTCAACAAGGATATTTTCCCTTGTTTCACGCCTTTCTTTACACCTTTCCGCATCCCTTTTTCTATGCCTTTTTTATACACCGTCTTCTCATCCATCTCGTCGTATTTCATCCGCATCCTGGCGATCGCATCACTGGTGTCCTTTAAAAAATCCATCCGTTTTTCTTCCATCATTCGAATAACCTCCTCTTTCTCTATCAATTC
>NZ_JADNEM010000052.1:0-10156 GCF_015552275.1 Holdemania sp. 1001302B_160321_E10
GGGATTGGAAGCTGGTGGAAGCGATGTCCCTGGCGGCGATTGCGGCCGGAGCGGACGGTCTGATCATCGAAGTCCATACCTGTCCGGAATGTGCTTGGAGCGATGGGGCGCAGTCGCTGAAGCCGGCGAAGTTTGCCTCCCTGATCGAAAAGGGCCGCGCGATTGCCAAGGTCATCGGACGCGAGCTGTAAGCCGGAATTCACAAATATCTGCAAAGCGCTGCCGCAAGAAGCGGGGGCGTTGATATTCGCAAGCTGTGAAAGTATAGACCTGCAGGACTTCACAGCGGCGTCAAAACCAGACAAAAAGCTGTTTCCCATCGGGTTTTCCAAATCCCGCAGGGAAGCAGCTTTTTTTATTTCTTATCTTTATTCTTTTCCTTCGGCGTCGGCTTGGTTTTCAATTCGGTGAAATCATCCGTGTCGAAGAACTCTGCCAGGGTGATTCCCAATCCGTCGCACAACCGTTTAATCGTGGCGATCGTCGGGGAACTCGTTTCCCGGTTCATCAGATTATTGACCGTCGACTGGGTCATACCGCTGATCTGGGACAGCTGGTAGAGGGACATTCCCTGTTCTTTGGCCAACGCCTGAATTCTGAGCTTGATCGTATGGGAAAGCTCGTTGCTCATCTTCATCTCTCCTTTTTTCCTATCATTAATTCTTCCGTTTTTATTTTACCAGAAAAGCCGCACGGTGGACAGCTTTTCTCATGCGAAATTACCCGGAAATCCTCAATCAACAGGAAATGGCGCCGTCATCCGCCAGCTGCAGGATCTCTTTTAAGCCCCCTTCGGCATGCGGACCCAGCGTCATTGCCGTCAGGGCGCCGCAGGCGGAGGCGAGCCGCATACACTCCTTGAGCGTTTTTCCCTGCAGCACTGATGCGGCGTAACCGGCGAAAAAGGCGTCGCCGGCGCCGTTGGAATCGGCCAGTTTGATCGGCAGGGCGGCAAAGCCTTGCGTTTGTTCCGGTTGGATCAGCTGCGCTCCCCGTGAACCGCAGGTCACGACGATCGCCTGCAGGCGATGTTGAAAATAAGTAGTCAGCGGCTGGCCCAGCACGTGTTCTAAAAGCTGACGCTCCTCTTCGTTGACCTTCAGATGCGTGCATAACCGCATCGTCTTTTCCAACAACTCCGGATCGATCTGATCGCACAGCGGCCCCGGATCAAAAAACAAATCCCGCCCGCCGCGGCAGAACTGATGCAGATAGGCAACGGCGTTTTCACTGTCCGCGCCATAGATCAGATACAGACCCGTCAGGCAGCAGGCCCGGTAATCCAACGCCGGAATCCGCGCCGGATCAAATACTCCTTCACAGCCGCGGTAGGTCATGAATGTCCGTTCCTTCTGATCATCGAGCAGGATCATGCAGAAACCGGTCTTCTGATCCTCGATCACAAACAAACCGTCCATCGCCAAGGCATTGCGGTGGAAGAAAGCCCGGACCTTTTCGATCGACTCCGCTCCTACCGCGGAATATAAAACTGGATCCAGTCCGAATTTTTTCAGGGTGAACGCGGCGTTGATCGGACAGCCGCCGATCCGTTCAAACGTATCCTGAATCAACGTGTCCTGGCCCTTGACAGGAAACTGACTCAGCAGGCAATACCGGTCCAGACACAGTCCGCCCAGCATTAATACAGGGTTCTCCATGGTTGATTTCCTCGCTTTATTTTTACCATAACGGATATATTATAGTGAACTCAGGCATGAAAGTCCATTGAACCCGAGCGGAAAACGACGAAATTTGGTACCATTGCGCCGGCGTTCTATGATAAAATGAAGATGTCGAAAACCCGCGGCCTTTCCGGCTTGCTTTTTTCTTCCGGTCAAGCCGCTGTCAGGGATTTCCACCTTTCCGGTTTCGCCGCTTTTTTCAGGGAAAAAGGTGGGAGACAAAACTAAAGCGAGGTCATAAAATGAAACAATCTGAACAGGAAATGAAAGAATGGGCGCAGCAGCTTAACGCCGTCCATCTGCCGCGGTGGGAGGAGCTGCCGGATATTGACTTGTATATGGATCAGGTCATGACGCTGATGGACCGGTATCTTGATCTGCTTTTAGGTCAGAACCATGAAAAGATCATCACACCGGCGATGGTCAACAATTATGTCAAGCTGAACCTGATCCCCGCCCCGCATAAGAAACAATACAATCGTGTCCATCTGGCATATCTGGTGGCGATTACAATTTTAAAACAGGTTGTGACGATCAAGGAGGTTCGCGTCGGAATATTGTATCAGGCCCATTTAAGCGGCACCCGCAACGCGTATAATCTGTTCTGTTCGCAGCAGGAATACGAATTGAAGAAGGTCGCCGCCCAAATCGATCCGCAGCTGGTGTCCAAGGCTCAGTCAGAACCGATTTCTTTTGATAATCTGGCGCTGAAAATGGCGTCCGGGGCGTTCGCGCAGAAGATTGTCGCCGAAAAAGCGGTTGCGCTGCAGGAGCGGGAATTGAAGCAGATGCAGGAAGAGCACAGCCGCAGCCTGCAGAAATGAGCCGCTTCGTCGTCATCGGCGGAGCGAACGTCGATATCATGGGAATTGCCGACCAGGCGCTGCGTCCGCAGGATTCCAATCCCGGAACGATCCGCACGACGCTGGGCGGAGTCGGCCGCAACATCGCGGAAAATCTGGCACGGTTAGACGAGGCGGTCAGTCTGGTCAGCGTGGTTGGGGACGACAGCTTCGGCCGCTGGATTTTGAAACAAGGCCGCGAATGCGGCGTGGATATGCGCTGGGTTCGATCGCTTCCGGGACAGCGGACATCGGCATTTCTGGCCATCCTTGATCCTGATCACGATTTGCACAGCGCGATTGCGGACATGAGCATTCTTCATCAGCTGGATCAAGCCTCCCTGCAGCCGGTGCTGAACTCACTGAAGCGGGGGGATCTGTTAATCTGCGATACCAATCTGGATCCCGAACTGATCCGCTGGATTGTGACGGAAGCTCCCTGCCCGCTGGCGATGGATCCGCTCAGCGCATCCAAAAGTGAGAAAGCGCGGCCGATTTTAAATCGGCTGACATATTTCAAACCAAATCGGGCGGAAGCGGAACGGCTGTGCGGATTTCCGATTCAGACGCCCGCAAAAATCCGTGCCGCTCTGGACTGGTTTGTTAATCAGGGGGTTAAGGAAACCGTGCTTTCCCTGGGGGCGCAGGGAACTGCAGTAGCGGTCGGACAGCGGCGGCTTTTGATGACGGTGGATCCGCTGCCCCCCGTCAACACTACCGGCGCGGGCGACTGCTTCTTTGCGGTGTATCTGAGCTTTCGCACGCAGGGTGCGGCGGTTGAAGACGCGATTGAATCCGCGGCGGCCGGGGCGGCGCTGACCTTAAGCGATCCCTTGTCCGTCAGCCCTTTGCTGAGCCGGCAGTCGCTTGCGCTGCGGCGCGGACGGCAGTCTTGCCGCTGGTTTGATCTGAACCAAATTTAACCTTCTCTTTCGATATTCGCGCGTAGCCGCAATCGAAACCTAACTCCCGATGAAGAAAGAAAAAGGAGCATGATTATGGAAGAAGTATTGAATATTATTCGCGATGAAACGCTGACCTACCAACAACAGCTGCTTGCCTTAGCCCGTCTGGCGGAGAATATGGACGACACGCTGCAGCGTTCCCCGGAATATCGGCAAGGACAGAAAGACGGCATTTTCTGCGACCTGGGCGAGGGGCTGGCGCCGTATCGGCCGCGCTATATCTGCCCGGATTATACGCAGTTGATGGAAAAAGGATCCCGATTTCTCGATCTGACGCCGCCGCAGGATCTGCTGGAAGCGACCAACGCCCTGCTGATCATGTATCATCACGTACCTTCGATTACCTCGTTTCCAGTCTATCTGGGCAATCTCGACCAGCTGCTGGAACCGTTTGTCCTGAAGGAAACACCGCAGCGGGCGAAGCAGATCCTGAAAATGTTTCTGCTGCATATCGACCGCACGCTGACCGATTCGTTCGTGCATGCCGACCTTGGCCCAGAGGCGACTCGCACTGGCGAGCTGATTCTGCAGCTGAGCGAGGAAATGCAGTGCGCGATGCCGAACCTGACGCTGAAATATGATCCGCTGCTTACCAGTGATGATTTTCTGAAGCGCTGCGCGCTGTGCATGTTAAAGACCGCCAAGCCCTCGTTTGCCAACCACGCGATGTTCACCCGCGAGTGGGGCGAGAACTATGCGATTGCTTCCTGTTACAATGGCTTGAAAGTTGGCGGAGGCGGCTTCACGCTGCCGCGGATCCGGCTGTACGAATGCTCGCTGAAAGCGAAGGATCCGCAGGATTTCCTGGACAACGTGCTGCCGCACTATGTGCAGATCATGCTGGAAATGATGGAAGACCGAATCCGCTTCATCGTTGAAACCAGCGCGTTCTTCAAGGCCAATTTTCTGGTCACGGAAGGGTTTGTCAAGCTTGAGAACTTCACCGGCATGTTCGGCATGGTCGGCCTGGCGGAGTGCGTCAACCACCTGCTGGGGATTGAGGATCCGCGGCGGGGTTATGGCAACAACGCTGCTGCGGATGATCTGGGCGTCAGAATTTTACAACGCTTAAGCGATCTGGTCGCGGGTTTTACTTCGGCCTATTGCGATTGTACGAATCACCACTTCCGTCTGCACGCGCAGGTTGGGATTGATTCCGACGGCCGCGAGAACTCTCCGGGCGCACGGATTCCAGTCGGCGCAGAACCGGGCATGCTGAAGCAGATTCAGCATGCGGCGCGGATGCACGGCTTTTTCCCGACCGGGATCGGCGATATCTTTAAGTTTGAGGAAACCTGGCTGAACACGCCGGAAGCTTTGGGCGATATCATCAAGGGCGCAATGGCCAGCAGAATGCGCTATTTCTCCGGCTATCTCGAGAACAACGATGTCGTCCGCGTGACCGGCTATTTAGTCAAGAAAAGCGAACTGGCGAAGCTCGATCAGCATAAGCAGTCGCTCAACAACGTCAGCATCTTCGGCCAGGGCGCCCGCGACAAAGGCAATGCGCTTGACCGCCGGGTGGAAAAGCGCGGACAATGAAGGCGTTGATCAACCGGATCATTCCCTTTTCCAACGTTGACGGACCCGGTAACCGCTGCGCGATTTTTTTCCAGGGCTGCCCGCTGCATTGCGCATACTGCCACAATCCGGAAACCTGGCAGGTCTGCGATCATTGCGGTCAATGCGTCGCCGGCTGCCCAGCCGGGGCGCTGGCTTTGCGTAAAGGAAAAGTGGTTTGGGATGAAACCCGCTGCGCAGGCTGCGATCAATGCATCCATGTCTGTCCCCATCACGCTTCCTGCAAAGTCAGCGAGCTGACGCCCGAGGCCTTGTTTGAGAAGATTGCGGAAACCTTTCCGTTTATTCAGGGAATTACGGTCAGCGGCGGGGAATGTATGCTTTACGCTGATTTTCTGACGGCGCTGTTTCGCCGTGTCAAGGCGGCCGGGAAAACCTGTCTGATCGATTCCAACGGCGTCATTGATTTTGGGCAATATCCCCAACTGCTCGCTTTGTGCGACGGCGTGATGCTTGATATGAAAGCCATCGACGACGACTTTCACCGCCAGCTCACCGGCGCGTCCAATCGACAGGTACTGGATAATCTGACACTGCTGCTGGAGGCTGGGAAGCTGGAAGAAGTCCGTACGGTGCTGCTGCCACAGTTTCCCAAACAAAATCAGAAGACGGTCCGTGCGGTAAATGAAAGGCTGCAGGGAAAAATTCGTTATAAGCTGCTGCGCTATCGGCCGTTTGGGGTGTGCGAGGAAGGACTGCGGTTCTGCGGCCGGACGATCACGCCGTTGGAAGAAGCCGAGCGTCTGGCGCAGGCTGAAAGCGACCGCGGTTTTCATAACTGTGTCGTTATCTGAACAAAATCAGGGTGCAATTAGATGAATTTGTAAGAGGAAGTCCGTAAGGGCTTCCTTTTTGTCGGCTGTCCTCTTTATAAAACCAACGCGCGCGTGATATAATAAGAAAGCAAGTCAACAAAGGAGATCGGGCGGGATGAAAACACCACAAAAAGCGATATCGCAGCTGATAACGCAGAAGGAAATTTTAGAACAGCTTAAAGAACTCGGCGTCGGCGCCGGCATGATCCTTGAAGTTCATGCGTCGCTCAGCGCGTTCGGATATGTCTGCGGGGGCGCCCAAACGGTCGTTAACGCGTTGATTGAAGCGGTCGGCTACTCTGGTACGCTGCTGATGGCGATGCAATGTTCGGACAACACTGAACCCTCGGCCTGGGAAAATCCGCCGATCGAACGTCATTTGATCAAAGCCGTGCGCGAACAGATGCCGGCGTTTAATAAAAAAGAATCGGATACCCGGGCAATGGGGGCGATCGTCGAGAATCTGCGGCGGCGCGATGGGATCGTCGTTTCTCATCATCCCAACTGCGCTTATGTCGCCTGGGGTAAATATGCCAAGCTGCTTTGCAACCATCAGTCGCTGCATTTTCCGCTGTCTGAGGAATCCCCGGCCGCCCGGTTGTATGAGCTGAAAGGCTCGGTGCTGTTAATGGGCGTCGATTATACCCGCTGTACGGCAATGCATTTAGCGGAATACCGCAGTGAAATCCGGCCGGTGATCCTGCGCGGTGCGGCGGTCGAGCTGGAAGGCAAGCGGATGTGGAAGAAATATCTGGATCTGGATATCGACAGTGAGATCTTTAATAAAATAGGCAAACGCCTGGAGGAAAAAGGCTTTGTCAAAAGAGGCAAGGCCGGTATGGCTGAATTGCGGCTGTTCAAAGCGGACGCCGCGATTGATGAAGCCATGCGCTATCTGGCCAAGGAACACCCGTATGCCCGATATCTTCAACCTGCGCTTTTTTGAAGGTAAACAAAAAGCGGCAGTCCCGTTTTCATAACTCTGTGATAACAGAACACTTTGGCAAGGGTGAATTGGAAAACGACGATGACAAGAATGAAAAAAGCAGCGGATGTCTTATGCCGTTGCTTTTTTACGAGATGTTATTTTGAAACAGCGATTCAATTTCTTTTGAAACAAGGCTTTGCGGCACGGATCCGCCAAAGTCAGATCAGCGCTCATGCGGGTTCAGTGCAAATAACTCGCCAATCCAGGCGCCAAGTTCGCACAGGACAGCTTCATCTGCCGGTTTGAACCGATCCGGGATCGGGGCGTCGATATCCAGCACGCCGACAACTTCGGACTGATAGACCAGCGGGACGACGATTTCACTGCGGCTGGTCTGATCGCAGGCGATATGGCCGGGAAACTGATGAACATCCATGACGACTAAGCATGTATTTTTCTGCGCCGCTGTTCCGCACACGCCTTGCCCTAAGGCGATATGCGTACACGCCGGTTTTCCCTGAAACGGACCCAGGATCAATTCACCCTGCTTCATCAGATAAAATCCTGCCCAGTTGATATTGGGAACGCTCTGCATGATCAGCGCGCTGAGATTGGCCAGGCAGCAGATCAGGTCCGTTTCCTCAAAACACAAGGCTTTCGCGTTATCCAGCAGCGTTTCCATGCGCATTGTTAATTTTTCTTCCATCCTTTTTCCTCCGCTTTTCTCTATTTTAACGGAATCGACAGAAAAAAGGAACGCATCCTGAAAGAATGTGCTATAATATTTCTCGTGAACAGGGGAGCAAATGCTGAGATCCAACGATGGAACAAACCCTTATCACCTGATCTAGGTAAAACTAGCGTAGGGAGTTTACTGATTTTTCCTTACGCCTCACACTTGGAGGTGTTTTTTTATGAAATGGACAACCAAAGATCTCGTCTACATGGCGCTGTACGCTGCATTATTCATCGTACTCGACGTCGCCGTCAACACCCTCGGAATTTTACAGATGCCCAACGGCGGTTCGCTTGGCGTCTCGGTGATTCCGCTGTTAATGGCCAGCTATCATCTGGGCTGGCAGAAAGGCACGGTCGTCGCCGTACTTTCGATTCTGCTGCAGTATGTCACCGGTCCGATGTATACTCCGGACCTGATCGGCTTTCTGCTCGACTATTTCTTCGCCTTTTCCGTTTACGGACTGGCGAGTCTGTTTCCTAACTACAAATGGTTTTACTCCGGCGTGCTGATCACCAACCTTGTCCGGCTGATCTCCAGTACGCTGTCCGGCATTCTCGTCTGGGAAACGGCGCCGTGGGCCTCGCTGGTCTACAATGCCACTTACATGATTCCGACAACGATCCTGTGCCTGGTTCTGCTGCCGTTAGTCATGCCGCGCATCAAACCGTTGATGAACAAGAAATAAAGTCCTGTCTGCAATTAGATCAGAATCGAAAAACTCAGCAATCAGCCGCTTTAATTACAAAAAGACGCAGATTCCAGGAGCCTTTCAGAAGACTTTTGGATCGGCGTTTTTTTATTTCACTAAGGGAGAGACTGACGGAATTCAGCTCAGCTGACTTTCTTCTGATTTGAAGGTTTGGTGCTTCGTGTCGATCTTTTGCGCCTGTTCCTTTTCCAGCTTGTACCAACCCTTTTCAAACATCAGGTCGTAGTTCTTCCGCTGCAGCTGGCTGCTTTCCTGAAACAGACCGAACAGCTTGGTATATAACTCGTTGTTGCTGGCTTCCTGACAGGCTAAGGAATACATATAGGTGATATGTTTGATCGAGATCAGTAAATCATTCAGCCGGTCGCGGTCGTTAAAACGTTTCTCATCCGGTAAAATTTCAGACTTCGGATTCATAACTTCCGGACTGTTCATTCGTTGACACTTCCTTTCAATTCGTCAGTCAGAATGGAATACTGACTTTTCAGAGTTTCGTAGTAATGAGCGGCGAAGTCGCTGACTTGTTTATCTTCGATTTTCCGGCTGTAATCCTCCGCTTTTTTCGCTGTGGTCAGCAGCGTTTCCAGCATATCTGCCAGATAAGAACAATCCTTCGGGGAAAGCATTTTTGGCGGTGTTTTCATCATCCAGCCTCCTTTCTTCTGACAGTATGGTCAGACAGGATGGGTTTATGCGTATTTTCCTGGCGAATCAAACGACTGGATTCCCCTCTTTTCGTTCAGACTAAAAAGAGGTATAATAAATAAGATTTTGTAAAAAAGAAGAAATGAGGTGAATCTCCATGCTGCCTGAAGTGGGATCACAGGTCTACATTCAGAGTTTCAAGCATGACGGTTCGCTGCATCGGACATGGGCTAAAGGCTTCGTTATTGAGGCTGGGGTGCGCCGGGTGATTGCCGTTACCAATAAAACATGGGTCACCGAGGCGGATGGCCGCCGCTGGTTTACACGGGAACCGGCGATTTGCTTCTTCTATCCTGATCACTGGTATAATGTGATCACGATGATTCGGAAGACCGGCATCTATTATTACTGTAATCTTGCTTCTCCAAGTTTATATGACGGCGAGGCAATCAAGAATATTGATTATGATTTGGATGTCAAGCTGTTTCCGGATGGACGCATTGAGATTCTGGATGAAGATGAATATGAGCAGCATGGCCGTGAAATGGGATACAGCGAACCGCTGAAGCATGCCGTAGAAAAAGAGATGGACGTGCTGATCGGCAAGATCAAACGAAAAGAATCGCCGTTCAATCAAAAAGAAATTGAATGTCTGTATCACGAATATCTGGAATTGCTGCACACGGCGCTGCAGGATTCGGAACGTGAGAAACTTTGACCTGATAAAATCGGTCAGAGTTTTTTTGTCGGGACAGTTTCTGACAAGAGGGCAGTTAGGATGAACTGCTTTCACGGAACGCCGCTGAAATGATCAGCATGAATATGAGGAAATCAGAAAACAGGAAAAGATGGAAAAGTCAAATCTTATGAAGCGGAATGGATTAAATCGTTGGGCAATGAAAAAAGAATCGAAGTTTTAAGAAGACTGTATATAACTGAAAAAAACGGGTACGTTGGAAATGAGCAGAGAGGGAAAAGCTTAAAAAGCCTTTAAAATAAGGGGGAAACAAAGTGAGGGGAGAAAATACAAAAAAAATAAAAAAAGATGTTGACAGAAAAGGGGTGATTTGGTAATATTAATGAGCACCTCGCGAGAGGGCGTCGATCTTTGAAAACTAAACAGGAAGAAAAGCACAAATACAACGTCAATTCATAAAGCAGCTATTCTAAGGAATAGTGAAGATAAAACAAAGAGCTAACAAACTCTGACAAATGGAGAGTTTGATCCTGGCTCAGGATGAACGCTGGCG
>NZ_JADNEM010000053.1:0-8873 GCF_015552275.1 Holdemania sp. 1001302B_160321_E10
TGAGATCAACACAACGATGATCTATGCCCAGGTATCACAGGAAAATGTTAAACATAGCCACAGAAAATATATGTAAAGGAGAGAGTATGGAAACAGTAAAAATAAATCAGCTTGAAATCGAAAACGTAAAGCGGGTCAAAGCAGTTAAGATCGAGCCTACAGCCAACGGTCTGACCGTCATCGGCGGCCGCAACAGCCAGGGTAAGACCTCAGTCCTCGACAGCATCGCCTGGGCGCTGGGCGGTGATCGCTACAAGCCATCTCAGGCTCAGCGGGATGGCTCTGTCCTGCCGCCGCAGCTGCACGTCGAGCTGTCCAACGGCCTGATCGTGGAGCGTAAAGGTAAAAACAGCGATCTTAAGGTCATCGACCCAAGCGGCCGAAAAGGCGGTCAGCAGCTGCTTAATCAATTTGTGGAGCAGCTGGCACTAGATCTGCCTAAGTTTATGAGCGCATCAGGCAAAGATAAAGCGCAGACACTGCTGCAGATCATCGGCGTGGGTGACCAGCTGGCTAAGTTGGAGATGGATGAGCAAAAGCTGTACCAGGAGCGGCTATACATCGGACGCACCGCAGATCAAAAGGAAAAGTACGCAAAAGAAATGGAAAGTTTTGAGGGCGTACCGAAGGAACCAGTCTCTGCGTCGGAGCTGATCCGCCAGCAGCAGGATATCCTGGCGCGGAACGGGGAAAATCAACGGAAGCGCGAGCGAGTATCTCAATATGAGTACCTGGTCAACACCAAAACCGAGGAGGTAGCCAGGCTGCAGCAACAGCTGCAGATCAAACAAGCAGAGCTGCAGCAGGCCCAAACTGACCTGCAGATCGCAAAGACCTCAGCGCTTGACCTGCGAGATGAATCTACCGAGGAACTGGAGCGGAACATCACGGAGATCGATGAGATTAACCGAAAAGTGCGCGCTAACTTGGATAAAGAGAAAGCCGAGGAAGACGCCAGGATCTACAAAAACCAGTATGATGCCCTGACTGTGCAGATCAATGATATCCGACAGGCAAAGCTGGATCTGCTTAAGGGAGCTGATCTGCCGCTGCCAGGTCTGTCGGTACAGGATGGCGAGCTGATTTACCAAGGGTTTAAGTGGGACAACATGTCCGGATCCGATCAGCTTAAGGTGGCCACGGCCATTGTCCGCAAGCTTAATCCTCAGTGCGGATTTGTCCTCTTGGACAAGTTGGAGCAGATGGATCTGCAGACGATGCAGGAATTCGGTGCCTGGCTGGAGTCCCAGGGATTGCAGGCGATCGCGACCCGGGTCAGCACTGGGGATGAGTGCTCGATCATCATCGAGGATGGCACGGTTGTTGGAAAGTCAGAGGCATCCGAAGCCCCGGCGCCGCGCTGGAAAGCAGGTGAATTCTAATGTTTGAAATTTCCACCGGTAAGATCCAGACCGCAATTAAAACTGTAATTTACGGCCCGGAAGGCATTGGTAAGTCTACCTTTGCCTCCCGGTTTCCGGATCCTCTGTTTATTGACACGGAGGGCTCCACAAAGTACATGGACGTTAAACGACTGCCGGCACCGTCCAGCTGGTCGATGCTGCTGCAAGAGGTCCAGTATGTTAAATCAACACCAGGGCTGTGCAAGACGTTGGTGATCGATACCGCAGACTGGGCTGAGCAGATGTGCATCAAACAGATCTGCGCTCAAAAAAACTGGGGTGGCATCGAGGACGCCGGCTGGGGCAAAGGTTATACATACCTTGCCGAGGAGTTTGGTAAGCTGCTTAATCTACTTGAGGACGTCGTAAGATCCGGGATCAACGTCGTCGTGACTGCTCACGCACAAATGCGCAAATTTGAGCAGCCGGATGAGCTGGGATCCTATGATAGATGGGAGCTCAAACTGCAGAAAAAGACAGCTCCGATGGTCAAAGAGTGGGCTGATATGGTGCTATTTGCCAACTACAAGACAATCGTTGTCAATGTCGACGGCCAAGGCGTAATCAAGGGCAAAAACAAAGCCCAGGGTGCAGGCCAACGTGTCATGTACACAACGCACCACAGCTGCTGGGACGCTAAAAACCGTCACGGCCTGCCGGATGAGTTGCCGTTCGATTTTGGCGCTATCGCTCATTTATTTGCAGAGCAAGCTGCAGTACAGCCGCCGATCCAGCAACCGGTCTTACAGACAAAACAGCAGCCAGTCCAGGCAACACCGCCGATCGCTCAGCCAACACCAGTCCCGCAGCCGCAGATGGATATCGCCGCGGGAGACGGTATCCAAGAGGGACAGCTGGTACAGCCCGATCCGCAATTTGATATCGACTATACCGGGATCCCACAATCGCTTGTCGACCTGATGAAAAAAGATAACATCATGCCGATGCAGATCCAGCGAGTGGTAGCGCAAAGACACTATTATCCAGTAGATACACCTATCAGGAATTATGATCCAGGATTTATTCAAGGATCCTTAGTAGGAGCCTGGGATCAAGTTGTAAATGCAGTTTTACACTTAGATGTACCATTTTGAGAAATATTGAGGAGGATAAGAAATGACACAGTATAACCCTTACACCCAGCAGACACAGTACGGACAGCCAGCACAACAGCCAACAACGCAGGATGGATACGAATTAGATTATGAAGGAGTAATCACGAAGGATTCCGAGTTTGTTTTAATCACACCCGGCGAATATGACTTTACAGTGGAGAGTTATAGTTACGGATACTACAACGGAGGTGAGAAAGTACCGCCATGCAAAAGGGTAGATGTGAATCTGATTATCGCTGCACCCGAAGGCAATGTCAAAGTGCAGAAGGGATTCTTCCTTCACAGTAAATTCGAGTGGGCTTTATCAGCGTTTTTCATGAGTTTGGGTATGAAGCGAAAAGGTGAACCATTAAAAATGAATTGGAAAGCAACGATCGGAGTGAAAGGCAGATGCAAGATCGGCCGGCGGTCAAGCAACGGTAGTGAGTATAATGACGTTAAAGAATTTATTCCGCGCCCAGACATGCTGTTGCCGGCAGCCCAAAGTCCATATACGCCAGGAGCATTTTAAAGGGTAAGTGATTATGGAGTTACGTCCATATCAATTAGAAGCCAAAACAGCCATATTTGAACAGTGGGACCAGGGGATAAAGAAAACGCTCCTGGTCCTTCCAACAGGCTGCGGTAAAACGATCGTCTTTGCCAAGGTCACTGAGGAGTGTGTCCGTCAGGGCAAGCGAGTGCTTATCATGGCACACCGCGGTGAGCTGCTGGATCAGGCAGCGGACAAGATCATGCAGGCAACCGGCTTGGGCAGCGCTGTGGAAAAGGCTGAAGAAACCTGCCTGGGTAGTTGGTTTAGGATTGTGGTCGGATCCGTGCAGAGCTTAACCCGACCGCAGCGCCTGGCAAAATTCAAACAAGATTATTTTGACACGATTATCATCGATGAGGCTCATCATTGCCTCTCTGACAGCTATCAGCGGGTACTTGAGCACTTTCCGGATGCTGAGGTGCTTGGGGTTACAGCAACTCCGGATCGCGGTGACATGCGTAATCTGGGGCAATACTTCGAGTCATTAGCATATGAGTACACGCTTCCGCAGGCAATCAAGAGCGGATACCTGGTTCCGATCAAAGCCATGACGATCCCCCTACAGCTGGATCTGACAGGTGTCGGGATACAATCTGGGGACTTTAAGGCAAGTGACTTGGGCACAGCATTGGATCCATATCTTTACCAGATCGCCGATGAGATGCTCAAATATTGCAAAGATCGTAAGACAGTCGCATTTTTACCACTCGTAAAAACCAGCCAGAAGTTTTGCGAGATCCTCACTCAAAAAGGGTTCCGGGCTGCTGAAGTCAACGGCGAGAGTGCTGATCGCGCACAGATCCTCGCTGATTACGATTCCGGCCGATACAACGTTTTATGCAACTCAATGCTTTTAACAGAGGGATGGGATTGCCCAACGGTGGATTGCATTATTGTGCTCCGACCGACCAAGGTGAGAAGTCTATACAGTCAGATGGTGGGCAGAGGCACGCGCCTCGCACCGGATAAGGCTGACTTGTTATTGCTGGACTTTCTTTGGCACACGGAACGACACGAGCTTTGCCACCCGGCATCACTAATCTGTGAAAGTGAAGAAGTTGCAAAGAAGATGACGGAAAACCTTGAAAAAGCAGCCGGATGTCCGGTAGATCTGGAAGAAGCAGAAGCACAGGCGTCCTCTGACGTTGTCGCCGAACGTGAGCAGGCGCTGGCAGATCAGCTGAAGCAGATGAGAGCACGCAAACGCAAGCTTGTGGATCCGTTGCAATTTGAAATGAGCATCCAGGCGGAAGATCTTGCCGGCTATGTTCCGGCGTTCGGCTGGGAGTGTGCACCGGCAAGTGATAAACAAAAAGAAGCGCTTGAAAAACTCGGGATAATGCCGGATGAGATTGACAATGCCGGTAAAGCAACAATGCTGCTTGATCGATTGCATAAGCGGCAAGCAGAAGGATTGACGACGCCGAAACAGATCCGATTTTTGGAAGGCAGAGGCTTTAAAAATGTTGGAACCTGGCAGTTTTCAGCGGCCAGCAACATGATTACACGAATTAAAGCGTGCGGATGGCACATACCGCGGGGTGTCGATCCTCAAAACTATACACCGGAGGTAAATAACGATGGATTTGAAATTAATTTTGGAATACATTGATCCATCAGACTGCAATTATCAAGAGTGGGTTAACGTAGGCATGGCGCTTAAGCACGAGGGCTACACCGCGGCAGATTGGGATACCTGGTCTGCCCGCGATGGTGGTCGATATCATGCCGGAGAATGCTTTAAAAAATGGTCCACGTTTGTGGGGGCTGGAACGCCGGTAACTGGTGGAACGATCGTCCAGATGGCAAAGGACCGTGGCTGGACGCCAGCTTTATCCTCTGATCCTGGCTATAGTTTAGATTGGGACAGTGTGATCCAACAGGACGATGTTGTCATTGTGGACAAAGGATGGGTAGAGGCTCGTGAGATTAAAGAGCCTGTCAGCTGGGATCCAGTCAAGGAACTCATTACATACCTGGAAACGTTATTTGAATCCGATGAAAATGTTGGATATGTAACCCGCAGTTTTGAGCGAGATGGCAAGTTCTTACCAACCAAAGGCTGCTGGGATCGGACTGCAGGACAACTCATCGATGCGCTGCTCAAATGCAAAGGGGATATCGGTGCTGTGCTGGGCGATTACAACCCAGAGGTAGGAGCTTGGATCCGATTTAATCCCCTGGATGGTAAAGGTGTCAAAAATGATAACGTTACTGATTACCGGTTTGCGCTTGTCGAGTCTGATAGCACAGATCTTGAAAAACAGAACGCGATTATCCATGAGCTGGAACTGCCAGTGGCCTGCCTGGTGTTTTCAGGCAAAAAGAGCGTTCATGCCATCGTCAGGGTGGACGCAGCCAACTATGATGAGTACCGCAAGCGGGTGGATTATCTCTATACCGTATGCAAAAAAAATGGCCTGGAAATCGACCAGCAGAACAAAAATCCATCCAGGCTGTCCCGAATGCCGGGCGTGATCCGCGCAGGCAGAAAACAATTCCTGATGGAAACCAATATTGGAAAATCAAATTGGGACGAATGGCGGGAATGGATCGAGGCTGTCAACGATGATCTGCCGGATCCAGAGCCGCTGGAATCAGTTTGGAATAATATGCCAGCATTATCAGCTCCGCTGATTGATGGCGTGCTGCGCCAGGGACACAAGATGCTGCTTGCCGGTCCGTCTAAAGCGGGTAAAAGTTTTTCCTTGATTGAGCTGTGCATTGCAATCGCTGAGGGAGCATCCTGGTTTGGATGGCCATGTACTCAGGGCCGAGTTTTATACGTCAATCTGGAGCTGGATCGGGCCAGCTGCCTGCACCGTTTTAAAGACGTTTATCAGGCGCTGGGGATTCCAGCGCAGCACTTGCAAAATATTGATATCTGGAATTTGCGCGGCCGCTCAGTGCCAATGGATAAATTGGCGCCGAAGCTGATCCGCAGGGCTGCCAAAAAAGATTACATCGCCATTGTGATCGATCCAATCTACAAGGTCATCACGGGCGACGAAAACAGCGCTGACCAGATGGCTAACTTTTGCAACCAATTTGACAAGGTCTGCACGGAGCTGGGAGTAGCTGTAATCTACTGCCACCATCACAGCAAAGGCAGCCAGGGCAGCAAGCGAAGTATGGATCGGGCGTCTGGTTCTGGAGTCTTTGCGCGAGATCCGGACGCGCTGCTGGATCTCATCGAGCTGGATCTGCCGGAGAGCTTGCAAAAGCAACAGGATGACCAGATGGTCTGCCAGGTGTGTAAGAACTACCTGCAGCGCGCCGGGCAGCTTTACAAGATGTCTCAGGATGATCAATGCAGCGCGTCGAGGATGACGCAGACCTGCAGGGAGACGTTTGACGACCGGGAGTATCAACGGCTATGCGATGACATTCTCACGGCCAGGACTGCAATGCAGGGACGCACGGCGTGGCGGATCGAGGGCACGCTGCGAGAGTTCCCTAAGTTTGCCCCCGTCAATCTTTGGTTTGATTATCCGGTGCATCATGTGGACAATATCGGAGTGTTGGCAGATGTTGAGCCGGACGGTGAGGTGCCGGCCTGGAAGAAGGCTCAGGAGAAGCGGAAGCCGCCAGGCGAGAAAAAAGCGGAAAGAAAAGCAGCCATCGAAACTGCATACAGCGCATGTACGATCGACGGTGATGTGACCGTCGAAGCTCTTGCGGAATATATGGGAACATCGGAAAAAACAGTCCGCAGAAAGTTAAAAGAACACGATAGTTTTGTAATTGAAAACGGTGTCGTAAAGCAGAGGGACAAGGGACAAAATTAGAAATTGTCCCTGTCTCAGTGAGGGACAAAAGGGACAAATTACGTTTTTGTCCCTGTCCCTGAAAAATTTGAGGGACAGACAAATACATGTTTTTGTCTGTCTGTCCCTAGGGACAAAAATCGGGACAAAATATATTACTTCGTAATATATTAGTGTCCCTGTCCCTGACGGGTCAGTAAGGGGTACAGGAACAAGGGGCGTGTGACGTCCGCCCCCTTGTAACCCTGTCCCCTAACTCACTGACAAAAAATTTTGACCCCAAGAAGGAGAACTTGAAAATTATGAAAGTAAGTGAATTGATAGAAATTTTAGAAACCTGTAATCCAGATGCGAAAGTTGCATATGCCGAAAACTGCGACAGTTTGATGCCATACGATGAAGGCTTCTATATGGAAATTACAAATGTCATTGAGAGAAAAGCAAAAAAAGATAACCAAGAGGGCTGGGTGCATTTGTGGTAATCGAGTTTTTTTTGCCAATGGTCCCGCCGACGGTGACCGCCCAGGAGCACAAGGTTACAGTAGTCAACGGTAAGCCCCGGTTTTACGATCCCCCAGAGCTCAAGGTGGCGCGTAGCAAGCTGACTGGGTCGCTTGCCTATCACCGACCGGATACGCCGCTCAGCGGGCCTCTGAGGCTTGTGGTCAAGTGGTGCTTCCCAGCGAGCAGGCATTTGGATGGCCAGTACAAGGATACTCGGCCGGACACTGACAATCTGCAGAAGCTGCTCAAGGACTGCATGACGGCTTGCGGGTACTGGCATAACGATGCCCAGGTCGCGTCAGAGATTGCCGAGAAGTTCTGGGCGGATATCCCAGGGATTTACATACAAGTGGAGGAAATATCATGAGCAAGATATTAGACGATGCCTACAAGGCGCTTAACTGGATGGGGACCAACATGCGGCCAGTCTGCATTAACGACATGGACACAGGATACAAGATGGAGCTAGCGGTTAAAGCCGCTTTGGATGAGCTAAAGGCAAGGGAGAAAAAAGATGAAATGTAGCGAATGTAAACACTGCAAATTTATGGAGTCCAACGGAAGCCCTAACCGGTATTACTGCACACATCCCATAGCAGCTCAGCTCGTTTGTGCAGGGGCAAGGATGATCTGCAGAACTGAGCGGGGATCAAGGGAGATCACGGTCAAAACGGCACCAAAGTGGTGCCCACTTAAAGAAAAATGAAACAGGTTTTAAAATATCCTGGAGCTAAAACTAGGCTGGCGCCCTGGATCTGCTCATATATCCCCGATCACAAGGTATATCTGGAGCCATTTTTCGGATCTGGCGCGGTGTTTTTTAACAAAGTTCCATGTCGAGTAGAGACTATCAACGACCTTAACGAAGAGGTCTACAACTATTTCAAAGTGCTGAGAGATTGGCCTGATGAACTGATCCGGTTGATTGAGCTTACAACTTACGGTCGCGCAGAGTACGTTACTTGAACAGCGTCGTGCAATAGAGAGGATGAAATACTGATGGCGTCATCCGCATATACGATAAAGCAAGAACAATATGAAAAAAATATCAAACTTGTTTACGAGTATGAAAGCGAAAGAAATATGAATCATACGGAATTTGCCAGAATCTGCGGAATTAACTATAACACATTTGCGCAAATTGCTTCTGGACGGTTCAGCGGAACAATTTTTACATGGAGAAAGATAAAAGCCGCAACAAACTTAAAAATCGAATATGATCAAAAGATATGCGATTGCCTGCCGCCAAAACTGAGCAAAAATGAAATATTTTTGACGGATTATGTTATTCCCCATATCGTGAAATTTGGGAATGTGTATATGAATCCGATGAGAGTGAAACAGTTAGGAGGCAAGAAAAAAACAATAGATGTGATGAAAGCATACGGGCTTAATTGCCAATTTAGAAACGAAAGTGAAGGGAAGGGATTTACCTTGGAGGTAGTCAAATAATGAAAATTGAATTATACAATGATCACTTTGAAAACGCCAAACGATACCAGATCCCACGGGCGCAGTTGATCATTGCGGATATACCGTACAATATCGG
>NZ_JADNEM010000054.1:0-8681 GCF_015552275.1 Holdemania sp. 1001302B_160321_E10
CCAGAATGTCCCTTATCGTTAAAGAAGACAAAAGTTCCATGAAAAATTTCATAGAAAGCCCCTCCTTTCCAGAGCTGCAAAAAACAAGCTCGAAAAACAAATGAATCAAAAGAAAGATCCATCCAGGACGGGCAGCCGCCTTATCAAAGACCCTACATCTTTAATATTGCATAAAATTCAAAAAAGCCTTCTGAGAAAATGGAAAAAGTAAAATTACTTTTAAGTTTTCGTAAAACTCAAAAGAAAAAATGATCTTCAGTCAGTCTGCAGGATTGATGCGAGGGATCCGACGTCGAACATGGCTGATTCAGCGGGATTGTGATATACTGGAAGCAAGAGTAAAAACGCAGACCTGAAGGGTCGGGAGGTGGCGGCAATGAGAAGAAAAACAGAGATTCGCACAACTCGTTCCAGCGCGGTAAGCAATATTATCTCCGGTATCGCGTTGATCTTGTTTGGACTTTTTGTCCCATCCCTGCTTCATCTGGACGGCGGAATGGGGATGGGATTCGGCGGACCTTCCATGAATCCGGCTCTGTTCTTCACCGCATTCGGTTTGATTGGAGGGATCGCCAGTATTCTTTACGGACTGATCGCACTGAAGCGCGGCGGTATTGCGGAACATGAGATTGTGACGGAGACGACGGACGATTCCCGATTGAACTTGGCCGCGGATCCGGCGGAACAATTAAAAAAACTGAAATCGTTATATGACGACGGTATCTTATCTTCCGCGGAATATGAGATGAAAAAGAAAGAAATTCTGAGTAAAAAGTGGTAGAATAAAAAAGAACAAAAAAACCGAAGACAAGAACGAGTAATCCGCAAACGCTCCGTCAAGAGAAGGTCTGGCCGGTGAAAAGACCAGGGAGCAGGCGGATGAATGCCTCTTGGAGGGCCAGCCTGAAATCCAGTAGGGCGGACGCAGCCGGCGTTAACGGAAGAACGAGCGGGACAGATCATTTCTGTTCAATAAAAGTGGAACCGCGCTTCAAGCGTCTTTTAAATCAGAGATGCTTTTTTTGTGGAGAAATCATCTTGTTGGCAGTGTGGAGAACCTGTTTGCCAACAATGTGGAAACCGCAGAACAAAGGCAGTGAAATGAAAGTAAAACCAAGGAGGAAAAAGTGATGAGTATTCGTCTTTACAACACCCTGTCGGGGAAAATTGAAGAATTCAAGCCAATCAAACCGAATGAGGTCAGCATGTATGTCTGCGGGCCGACGGTGTATAACCACGCGCATATCGGCAACGCCCGCCCGATCATCGTCTTCGATACGCTGCGCCGTTTATTTGAAGCACAGGGATACACAGTTAAGTATGTGTCCAATTACACGGACGTTGACGATAAGATTATTAAAAAAGCGCATGAGGAAAACGTAGCGGAAGGCGTTGTGTCCGCCCGCTATATCGAAGCCTATCAGAAAGTCCGGGAAAGCCTGAACACGGAACCGTTGTTCGCGACCCCACGGGTGACGGAAACCATGGATGAAATTATTCATTTCATCGACGAACTGGTCAAAACCGGTCATGCCTATCAAGTCGGCGGGGATGTGTATTTCCGCGTCGGCAGCGTGCCTTCCTACGGAAGCTTTTCCAAGCAAAATCTGGAAGACCTGCAGGTCGGGGCGCGGATTGAGGAAAACACAAAAAAGGAAAATCCGCTGGACTTCGCTTTGTGGAAAGAAACCGATATGGGTATCAAGTGGCAGTCGCCGTGGGGCGAAGGCCGGCCGGGCTGGCATACGGAATGCGTCGTTATGATCCACAAGGAATTTGGCGATCAGATCGACATTCACGGCGGCGGAATGGATTTGCGCTTCCCGCATCATGAAAACGAAGTCGCCCAGTCGCAGGCGCTGTTCCACAATTCCATCGCGCATTACTGGCTGCACAACGCGATGATCAATATCAACGGCGAAAAAATGTCGAAGTCGCTGGGCAACGTCTCCTGGGCCAAGGACGTCATTGAAAAGCTGGGCGCGGATTTAGTCCGCTGGCTGATGCTGAGCGTGCATTACCGCGGAGAACTGAACTTCTCGGATGAAACGATCGAAACCGCCCGTAAGGAACTGGACAAGGTCAGAACGCCGATGAAACAGGCGTATATCAAGAGTCAGCTGGCCGGTGTTATGGTAACCGGCTGCGACGGGGAAGCGGTAAACCGGTTTATCGACGCGATGAACGACGATCTCAACACTCCGAATGGCTACGCTGAAATTTATGAAACGGTAAAGAAGCTGAATCAGGCGCTGCGTCAGCGGGAAATCCAATGGGACCAGGTCGGCGCAGAAGTCGGCGCCCTGGAAAAAATGCTGGAAGTGCTGGGCATCCGGCTGCCGAAAGTCGTGCTGAGCGATGAGGATAAGCAGGTCTTCGCGGATTGGAACGCGGCCAAGGCGGCCAAAGATTTTGCCCAGGCAGATCAGAAACGGGCGATCCTGATTGAAAGAGGTTTGATGTAATGCAGCCTAACGAGCTGTCCGGAAGTACGCTGGCGTATATCGGCGACGCGGTCTGGTCGCTGTTGGTGCGGGAGTATCTGGTCGAGCTGGGCTATGGCCGGGCGAAGGATCTGCAGCGGCTGAGCGTGAAATTTGTCAGCGCCAAGGCGCAGGCCCGCTTTTATGAACAGCTGCATGCCGCAGGAGCGCTGAACGAGGAGGAAGAAGAAATCTTCCGGCGCGGGCGCAACTTTAAAAGCGGCAGTGTTCCGAAAAACACCGACGTGCAGATCTACCGGATTTCAACCGGGTTTGAAGCGCTGACCGGGTGGTGGCATCTGACCGGGCAGGCGCAGCGGCTGCGCGAAGTGTGGGAACAGGTCAGAGAAACGGTCGTTCTGGATTTCAATCCGGCAGTGAAAAATTAAGTCAGCAGAACAAAGTTCAAAAACGTTCGTTTTCGATCCGGAGAACGGACGTTTTCTAATCAAATGAAACAATGCCGCGAGGAAATGAGATAAAAATACGGGAAAAGAAAATGGAACCAACAGACAGGGTGAACGGAACGCTTGAATATCTTTGTTGAAGCTTTGCCCTGATCCGATTGCATTTCCTGATAACTCATTGTATAAATAAAGAAGCCGTTTCAGGAGTATGAAACGATTTGGAATAAAATTGGGACAATTCCAGGACGAAACAGGAGGTCGAAGTATGGCACAATATGTTTATCTTATCAAAAAAGCCTTTTAAATAAAGGCTTTTTAATCTATTTGTCACTAGTTTGTCACTAGTTTATGCTACTTTAATAGTAATACAGTGTCTCTTAATTCTGTAATTGTCTTATGTGTGTAGACTCGTTTTCCAGTGCTGTTGGAAGTGTGCCCCATCAGCAGATCCATGCATTTTTCGTTAGCGCCGGCATTGTCCAACCGTGTTCTAAACGTGTGCCGCGTTTCGTGAATCGTGTGGGGAATACCAGTCAGAACACACAGTTCTTTGAAACGTTTGCTAAATGTCAGATAGCTCATCTGCAAGCCCAACTGATTAACCGAGATATACTGCTTGTTTGCTTCTAGTCTTGTCTTAACCAGCGGTTGTATCCTGGGGTGGATAGGCACAATTCGATTTTTACCAGCAGCGGTTTTAATGCCGCCAGTGATAATCATATCTTCGAGATCTACCACCGAGGCATCAATGCTCAAATATTCTCGGATTCGGAATCCGGTATACAACAAGATTAGTACATCCGTGATGATAGGCATGTCGTTTATATGATTCCACAGCCATTCAATTTCTTTATCAGTATAAGGTGTTTTTTCTTGCGGGGCTATAGGGGCTGATGTAAGCTCCTCAGAACGTTTTTTTATGATAACGTCTAAGCTATAAGCGTACTTATCTAAATGTCCCCACAGCGCCTTTATAATGCCCTGTGTGCTGTATCCTTTACCGCAACGATCAATTGTCAACTGCATCTGATTGGATGTGATTTCAATATATTGTTTTTGGCTCAGTGAGTTTATATGTTTATAAGCACTGGACAGTGCACGCTGATTTTTCTCCCCAAGTTTTGGAGCTGCATCTGCTTTCCAGCGGTTAAAAAGTTCTTCAAGCGTTATTCTGCGCTCCAACGGATCATAAGGACTCTTGTTGTACTCGATCAGCATTTCCAAACCTTGATCATAAGTCTCGGCATACCCAATCCGATCAAATATCGGGTAACCCTTATCAGTATAGCCTTTCACCGGCCCGCGGACTTCATAGGGTTTCCGACGTGCCCCAGAGAGCTTGATCACAGATCCCGTTCCGTTTGGTCTTCGTTTCATTGCAAAAAGCCTCCTTTTATCGTAAAATAGAGGCATAGTAAAAGAGATGACCGACCAAGTCATTTTACTATGCTGAAGGATCGGATTGCAGTCTGATTCTTCTCGCCTGCCGGCTGCAACCGGTGGGCTTTTTTGCGAAATAGCTAGTTATTTTTTTACTTCAATCTCGAATTTATATTTATTTGTAAAATCGTTTGTTATTAGTGTGTACGTGCCATCTTCTGAATATGGGACGTATAAGTAATAATCAGCTTCAGCATCTTTTAGCATGCCGCCCATCCCTTGAAGATCATCATCCATAAGTGTTGAGTACATCTGAATTTGATTACCTGTAGGATCATACCAAGTGTTGTACAAGGAATTGTAATAATTTTGATCCGCTCCAATATTTTTGATATGAATAGGAACTTTGAAGTAAGTTCTTTCATCAGTGTCATACCATTCTATAGCAACGCCAAGAGTGGCTTCAAATTCTGAACAAATATATGAATCTCCAAGTCCCAAAACTGAATCTTCTGTTGCCTGAGTAGGTTCAGGGTTATTGATCTGTTGTGGTGCTTTTGAGTTTGGTCCGCAACCAACGAAAAGTAGTAAAGCTGCGCTAAGTGCGATAAACTTTTTCATAATTTTCTTCCTCCTTAACGCCTAATGGCGAAAGTTTCCTAATGTTGAATTTACAAATTTTTCCTGTAAAAGCTACTATTTGATCAAACCCTACGATTAACCGTCTAAAAACAGTCTTTGTAACAATTTTTTAGCCGATTTAATTCATGCGATATAATTTAGGCAGATGACAACCGCGGATAAATCAAAACAGGGGTGATTTTAATAGATAAAATTTTTTAGATTTTGAGATTTTGCTGATAGTAAGCCAGATAGATATAAATAGGAGTTTAATCTATCTAGTTGAGTTGCTTGAATAAAATTCCAGTAACTGGTAAGATATGAATCATACAGAGGCTCCGGAGCCTTCCGCATATCAACGAGGATACGAGGAGGGATAGCTGATGGATATCAATGATTATAGAAACAAAACAATCGAAATGCTAAGAACGATTAAGTGCTTTGAACTAATGAAAGCTGTTTATGAATTCGTTCAAAAAGCGACCAGGGCTAGATGAGAATCTAGTCTTTTTTTTCGTTCTGCTCTTTAAGCAATAGCTGATACATATCTGCAAGAACTTGCCACTGTTCTTCATTCAGCTGCGCTAAAACGTGGATCAGCTGCTGCTTGAAACTTCCAGTGTTCTCTGCATTGATCACCTCCCCCATAAACCCTGCGATTTCTTGTGTGCGGGAAACGGGCAAGAAGATAGGCTCTTTGCCTTCCAGCAGCCATTCCTTATTTACGTTATCTCGCAGGCAAATGTCACGAATAAGGCGAGCTGACGGATTTGATCTCATATTTTCAACTTCCGAATATGCGCCTTGCGTAATACCTAAATCAGCAGCGTAAACTCCTTGCTTTTCTTTAAGGATTTCTTCGCGCAAATATCTGATTCGCTCATTTACTTCGGGGGATTTTAAAGTTTTTGCCACGGTTTCACCTCCTTTGAACGATCTCATAATAGCATATCTAAAAAATTACTGCAACAGTAAAAAAACATTTGACAATTACTGTTGCAGGATATATGATTACTGTGTCAATAAACAGTACCGCAAAGTGAAGGAGGTGTAAGATGAAGAAAAAGGAATTATTGTTTTGGTTTCTATTGGGCAGTTTTGTATATCACATCATTTCCATAGTTTTAGAAGCCATTCTATGCAGTCTTTGAGATATAAATCTACTAATTTGGTAGCAATAACTCCGGATAAAAAAGTGAAGCCTGCAATCCAGAATTTACGTCTTTGTACTTTATCGTATTTGTCTTTGAAAAACATGATTAGACTACTTGAATCATGAAGGAGAACTAAAGGATCAATTCCTTCACTGGAGTATTTATTGTAGAGTTCAATAAAGCGAATACCTTGTGGAGTTATTCTAGCGGCGTGTCTGATGTTAGTTAAATAGTTACCATAATCGTTTTTGTGTAAATCAATACCAGTTATCAAATTATTGTTAACACAAACATCCAAAACATCGTCACAGTCATTTCTGGAGAGTGGATTTAAAACAGAGTCCATCGCATCGTTGAAACTGTTGCTTTTCACTATACATAGGAATTTATATGTAATGATATAAATTCCTTCCGTCGAATTAAACATAATTTATTACGCCTCCTTCCTCCATTATACAAAGAAAAAGATTACCAACAAGAATGTAAGAATTTATTGACAAATTAAAGGTCGAAACCTAGGGCGATCTGCCCGATGGTCTGCCGGTTAGGCCGGCACTGATGAGACCATTAGAGAGGAGTGTGAAAAAATGTCATTGACAAATAAGGAGAAGTCCTTGCTGCCAGTCTTCAAGGACGTTGACAAGCATCTGACCGATGATGTCCTGCGGGCGGAACTGCTTGGTATGGGCAAAGGAATGGCGTTCATGCTGACAGGCAGTTTGCCTGATCTCAAACCACAGACAGAAAGATCGCCCAGGCCAGCAACCGGAAGATGACCGAGGGAAGAAGGGAGGTGAAATGAAATGTCATACGCAAAGAGGCTCGAACGAGCCTTAATTGAGGCAGATCTAAAAGCTGCGGAACTGAGTCGCCGTACAGGTATTTCTAAGGCTTGTTTGAGCCAGTACCTGTCAGGTGTATCGCTGCCACGAGAGGATCGTCAGGAGCTGATCGCAGACGCACTGGGCAAAGACCGCGACTGGTTCTTCCCACAGAAAACGGATCGTATGCCAGGCGTTGATGAAGAACTGCCTGAGAGGCGGGTGCCGGTATACCTGGCAGCCGCTAAGCTCGGAATCAATCCGCAGGCATTACGATTGGCTTTACAACAAAAACGTTGCCCGTTTGGGTTTGCGGTGAAAACAGAGAAAAGCTGGATCTACCATATCAGTCCGGGTCAACTGCAGGAGTACTTAGGCACAAAAAAAGAATCCTCGGCTGCAACCGGGGATCCAAGATGATCTTAATACCCTTGAGATCATCTCTATTTTATCAATGATTAAGGCCATTGTCCACAGCCATCTCGCTGCAACGAGGTGGATGATGGCAACAGCATAGTAAAAGGAGATTAATAATGCTAATAACAAACGAAGCAGCCCGCGCCTATGCGGTAGTGGCTGCATCAATGATACCACAGCAGCTGTGGCAGGATAGGGTGTGGTGCATGATTGCGCTTTACAACCAGATGGTCGAGCTGATGGATATTTACACAGAGATGGAAATCATGGACAAGCTGCGCAACCTGATCGGCCAGGAGGATCGGTAATGCGTCGGCTTAGACGCCCTGCCCTGGTAGTCATCACGGCTGTGCTGACTGCCGGCGTGACGCTTAACCTGCCGGCAGCCGAGGCCGAGACACCAGTACCGCAGACGGTGACCGTGATCGATCTCTACCAGCCCGATACACCGCCGGCTTACACAGCCGACATGGACGTCAGCTGGCACGACTGGCAGCCGATCGGCAAGGCCGCCGGCGTGGTGCCGGTAGCACTGCTGGAGCTGGCCGAGGAGTACAATATCAGCCCAGTCTACGCCGCGGCGGTGTTTGTACTGGAGACTGGCTGGGGTAGCTCATCGGCTTGGCTGGCCAAGCACAATCCGGCCGGCATCCGGTGCGGTGATCGGTACTGCCAGTACAGCACGGCCACGGAGGGCCTCAGACGCATGTTTGAGATCATGGCTGACTACTACGGCAACGGGTTGACCACTGTAGTACAGCAGCGTTCGCTGTGGTCGGAGGCCGAGGATACAGAAAAGATAGTCCAGCTCATGGAGCAGCTGGCTGAGTAGCTTATGGAGGCAATCATCAACGGCATCAACAGGATGGCGGGCAGCTATCATGCTCAAGATATCTTCCAGGATTGGGTGCAGATGTCCGGGATCTCTATATCAAACCAGTTATTTTTCGATCAACGACTGGAAGAGCAGTATCTGACACTTGCAAAAAAATACAACGATGAGCAGTTAAAAGAAATGTGCCGATGGACCGCAAGGCTTGTAGAGCTGTTTGAGAATGATATCAATGATTATCTCGGCAGCATCTACATGATGTTAAATGCCGGGAATTCGAGGACAGGTCAATTTTTCACACCATTTCATGTGTGTGTGCTGATGGCCAAGGCGGTACTTACTGGATATAGCGGCGAAAAGATCACAGCCAATGAGCCCAGTGTCGGCGGCGGGGCCAATTTTCTGGCGGTAGCCAAGGAGATCCAGCGTTTAGGTTACGATTATCAAAGTTTGCTTGACGTTGTCGCCCAGGATCTTGATTACAAATGCGTGTGGATGTCTTATCTACAGTTTAGCTTTGCGGGTATTAGTGCGATATGTGTGCAAGGCAATACCCTGCAAAATGA
>NZ_JADNEM010000055.1:0-6657 GCF_015552275.1 Holdemania sp. 1001302B_160321_E10
CCAATTGGTAGTTTTTGAGTGCCTTTTCTTTTGCCATCGCTTCAGGATTATTCTTAACGTACTTATCATACCAGTCTGCATATTTCATTTCCGCTGGAACCATTACACGCTCTCCCGTGACTGGATCTCTAGCCGCGCGGCTCCGATGCTCGTAGCCTTCAATTTCTTCTTCCATCCATGACCGACAGTGTGGATGGAGCGGAGGCACATTTTTTCCAGGCACTGATTTTTCAATCGGCACCCGATCTCCGTCATGCTCCTGGCAAATCTTCGACGTTTTCAAATCTAAGGTTGCCCGGAAAATTCTGACCTTCGTCCCACGATCAATCGCTGCTGCTTTGTCTGATTCCTCAATCAGATAGGCTGTTTCCGTTCTGATCAGACGCTCTGCAGCATATTGACCATAGCTGGTCAGTTCTGTCAGCTCCGCTGCCATACGTTTGTAGCTTTTGCCTGACATAAGCCCTGCGGTTAACGTTTGCTGCAGCTTCTCCGCGAGAACATCCGTATTGTCCCAGACACTTTTTGAGTAATGTTTCCCACTCCAATTGTTTTTCAGGATTTCCTCAATGTGTTCCGGTGACATCGATGCGAATTCATAGGCATACCCTGTCCCCTGCTGGAAGTCGAAAACATTGTGCAAATAATTGTCCTCAACTGTTTTTCTATACAGCTCAGTAGACTTCTGCAGCTCTACATCAGCGACTTGTTTTGTCTTGATGTAGATGTCTTGTTTCAGAGCTTCCAACCGATCAATTCTCGCGCCATAGGCAGAAGCTTCTAACTTCGCCCGCAGATGCTTTTTTACGACTGGATCCTTGATTGTGCTGATCTGCAGCTTCATCTTGTTCCATTCATTCTCGTTGATTCTTTGGTTTAAGATATCCTTTGCCTCCGCGGAAGATAGATCGTTCTTACCTGCATAGCGGTAAAAGATTTTTTCAATATCGCGGTTAATATCGTCAATCGCCTGTTGATAGGCTGCTGTAACTTCTTTGATTGTCTTATTGCTGTTCTTGTGAGCTCTGTGGATGCGTTTTTCGGCACGTTCTTGCCAGTAGTCAGGATTACTCATTCAACTCTTTTTCGTCCTTCTGCGGCTCTGTCTGGTCGTCAGGATCGCCTTCCGCATAGTTTCCAAAAGCCTGCTGCTGTTGTTTCAACTTTTCCTGACTTTCCTTCTTTACCGCTTCCACTTCCGCATCCGGATCTTCAACAAAGTCCAGCTGGCTGATCAGCGTTTTCTGGCTCACCACACCGGACAGATTCGCGATAATCTGTGACAGCTCCAGCATGTTTTTCGGCAATCCACGCTTAAACTCGGGTATGATCGCCGCCGGATTCAGCGCGATATTTTTCAGACCGAGATAATTACAGATTAACCGCATCCGCTGCTTAAGCCCTTTGGTGTAGTATCGCTCTTTGGTCTTAGTGATCATCTCAAGACCAAGCAGTTTATACTCCATGGCTACGCCCGAGCTGTTGCCGACAAAGTTCTCATCAGTCAAACATGGCACGTGCGAAAAGGTATAAATATCATCCTTGATCGCCTTTTTCAGCACCTCGACCGATGTTTCGTCAAAGGTTCGCGTGATGTATTCCGCGCTGGCACCTGACGGCAGCTCTAGGATACCCAAGTCTTTGATCTGTTTTGCAGCTTCGCCTGTTTCCTTTTCATCATCACCAAGCAGCGCTCCGATGAGCACCAGGATCGCTTCTAGGAATTGTTCCTTGTCATTGACCCGGTCTGACATCAGCGTATTGTAAGCGTCAATCAGGCTGATCTGCTGCTCATAATCACCAATCCCATCTTTGTTGTTACGATACTCAACGATCGGCACGTCATCAAACAGATGGGATTCTGGATTGCTCTGAGCAGTTTGAGCAGCAACAGAATCGTTGATAATGTCGATCGTGTGGATAAAGTGCTTCGTAGCCACGACCGCTTTGTAAATTTCCTGCTTTGTCGCTGCGTCCACGATCCAATAGTAGTAAACACCAAATAGAACATTTTCCTCAATCGTGTCATCGTAAACCAAAAATGTGTGCTGAGGCTCAAGATTTTTGATCAAAGGACGCGCCTCATCCTGCGCGGCATAGATGTATTCATACGCTACACCTGCTCGCGACATATCAAGGGCATTGTCGTGATCGGTCTCGTCGACATCCGCCATATCAAAATAGTCGGTAAGCCGGTCAATATCCATCGCCTTATCACTGGTACTATAAGTGATCGGTGCCGCTAAAAAGTAACTGGTGGCTGTATCGGCGATATCCTTCGCATGGTTGCATACTAATCGATTATTGCTTGCGGCTTCATTTTTCTTTTTGCGCCGAAGAATGGCGTGACTTCCATCATAATAATCCAGATTCCGATGGATCCGCACGCCTTCTGTGCTTCGATGCGCATTGATCAGCTGCAGGATCCTGGACTTATCCAAATTCTGCTCATCAAATGCACCGATATATTTCATTTTCCTCATGTCCTCACCTCACACAATGCCATACCGGGATTTCCGGTGGGCTTTCGCTTTGCTCATTGTCATCTGATCCTCCAAGCTGTACCTGGTGGCGTCAATGCTGTGGTTGTTTTTATCGGGATATGATCCCTTGAAGTTGCCGTTCTTGTCTCGCTCCAACTCGCAACTGCTAAACTCCCGGGCTGTGTTTGGGCAATAGCGAGGGTCAATGATGATCTCGTTGAGATCCTGCAGCCACTTGATCCCATGGTCGACGGACCCCGGACCTTTTTTAGCTCCGATGATCCGCAGGCCCAGCTCCCTAAACTCGTTGATTGTCCGTGGATCCTCACTGTCCGCGACAACTAACTGATTAAGTGGATTGAGCAGCTTAATCTGTTGGACTGCCTTGGCGTTGGACAACCCCACCTGATAAAGCTCGCCGAAAATAAAAAGACGTCGGCGCGTCCTGTCAAAGTGGTTTTTAACGTAAGCCAGCGGATCTGCCGCAAAGCCAAAGTCCAGCCCGTGATGGACCTTGTCAAAGATGACCATCTCGTCATCAGTAATCTTCCGAACCTTAACATTGTCAAATACTTGGCCGCCCGTACCGGTTGCCTCACCGAGGTACTCATGCCGGTAAGCCATCGGCTTGTTGCGCTTAAGCTCCTCGGCCTCGATGTAAAACTGTGGGCCGAGCCACTCGCGCGGCACTGATCGGTAGTCACTGTGATGCACGATCGTGTCCGCTCGCGGCAGCAGCACATCTTGGTTGACCCAGTTATTGATGCTCTTTGGCGGGTTCCAGGAATAAAACACCCAGTACTTGTCGCCACCGCGCATCAGGGACTGATTGATCGTGCGTTCCTCCTCGTCACCATCAAACTCATCGCGCTCCTCATACCACGTATAAGCAAAATAGCCATGCTGCAGCTTGACAGATTTAATCTTCTTAGGCTCATCAGCTCCTCTAAATACGATGCGCTGACCGGTCGGCAAATAAGTCAAACCGAGAGGCGAGTATTTAGGCCGCCAAAGGTGATCAACGCCGAGCTTTTCGATTGCCCACAGCAGCTGCTCGAAAACGGACTCCTCCAAATATCTGCCTACCTTACGCAGCACCATCGCGTTGGCATCGGGATTGGACATCATACCCAGTACAATCATGATGCTGATAAACGATGACTTGGTCGATCCACGGCCGCCGGCAAGCTTGTAGTGCGTGTGCTTGTGCTCAGTAACGTCCCAGTACAGATCGTAAAAAGACGGGGCAATCAGCTCCGTTAGTCTAATCCGTGTCGGTAGGTTTTGGAATGTCATTGATAATCTCCACTTTGGATGCACCCTCAATGCTGATGTCCTGCTTGTTGCGCCAACGATCTGGACGGCGGTTGTTTAGCCAGTAGATCTGTGCGGTGACGTCAGGTGCGACCTGCTTGGTTGTTGTTTTGGTCTTTGTACCATCAGGACCAACCTCAGTGCACACCTCATCATACTCATATCCAATCGCCCGCTTGTACAACGCACTCTCAACACGGGCATCCGCAACCTCTTTGTTCACAGTGAGCGTCTGCAGCAACTCCTCATGCTCTTTTTTGTATCCGCTGAATGTGCTCTCAGACACGCCAAGTTTTTTGGCGATGTCCCGTTCGATCGCACCGTCACGCGCCCACTGAGCAATCAGATCCAGCTTAGGTTTAACATGTGTCTCATACTTACCGCGCATCCTATCACCTCCAATGGATTTGTTCATCAATCGACACTATTCGACATTTTAGTTCATTTTAGACAACATTTGTCTGTTGTTTTAAATTTGACGATTTATGTGCTTTAAATGCAGTGTTATTAGTTATATTCTCAAATTAAAATAACTTTGAGAGTAGAGGAAAATTATGGAAAATTTTTGTCCGGAATGCTGCTCAAATTGTCCGCACAGATTAGAGTTTTACTCAGCACTGTTGGATAACATTGAGCACTTTTTAAATCTCACACCTACTGAGGATGACAGAATCGACATCCTCGCTGTCCAATCCATAGCCGCTGACTTATTGAAGTATTGCGGCATCACCAATCAAGGCTACAGCCTGCTCACCAGTGCACTGACTTACTCTGTGCTGGATCCGACTTTATTGTAAGGTCAGCTGTATCCGAAGATCGCTGCCATGCACCACACAACAGCCACCAGAGTAGAGCGCAATATCCGCACATCAATCGAGGGAGCTTGGACCCGAGGCGATGCCAGTGTGTTATCAAAGTATTTTGGTAACATCATCCTGTCCGCCAAAGGCAAACCCACGAATCTACAATTTTTGCTTGTGATGAGTGACATCGTACATAAGCGATGCATCATCCCTCGCCATCCCGTCAAATAGGCCTCGTGCCTATTTTTTATTTAGCCCCGCAAGGCGATACGCGGGGCCGTGAGTTTGCAGGAAAGTTAGAAAGCAGAGGGGGAAAAGAACATCCTGCCGCATCCGACCAGAAGGAGAAAGAACCGGCCGGAAACCAAAGAAAAAGCACCCATCGCTGAGTGCTTCCGCAGATGGGTTCACTTAGAATTCATCCACCGCTAGTCTTAATTTAATCCTGTGACTTACTCCCATTCGGGAGCCCAGCGTTACTCCGTGCCCGGCGCAAAGGCATCTCATCACAGGCTCTGGCGCTGGCAGCATATAGGATGCGTCCATCCGTGTGCACTGGCCATAATTACCGATCTCGCGCCGATCCCGTATCGTGGGGATGCTACTATCGGCTCAGATACCCTCTGGCATCTTACGCGCACAGTATAGCACAAAAGTCAACCGTACGCGTACGGACTTTTACAAATTTGATCGATACGATACTGTAAACCTGTTTTTGACATATTGACCATAGGCGCAGCTGCCTGATAGCTGTATCCCTCCTCATATACCAACCGGATGATCTGCCGATCCTCAACGCTTAAGCTGTCAAGCCAGTCATCCAAGCCTAAAGCAGATCTTGCGGTTAACGTCTGCTGCAGCTGTGCCTCGATGGCTGCCTTTTGCACGCAGAGTTGCTGGCCTGGTGGATGCTTGTTATCTAAGCCTCTGATGTGCATCTCTCTGGCTGCCTGCTCTGGCCAGTCCTCATGCAGCCAAAGATAGGTGCTAAGATCAAGCAGCCATACTCGTAACTTGCTAATCTCACGGGAGTATGACCCGTACACCCGCAGCTTATCCTTTGTCCGTTTGATCCTCTCGTCCATCCCTATCCCTCCTCCGCTGCTTATACTGTGCCTTGTGGCTCCTGCAGGAACTGCTGATCGTCATCATCTACCGCCGGCAGCATCATAAATTCAAGCAGTTTATCTGGATTGTGACAGATACCTAATAAGACACAATCCTCGCACTCATTATCCGCGCTTAAGACGCAAGGATCTGATCGGCTAAACTGCTCGCACAAGGCCATAGCATATTTTACAAGATTGCGCATTATCGGTTGCTCCTCTCTGCCACGCGCAGCTTGCGTTTGAGCCTTGAAAGATGTCGCTGCAGATCTCTTTTGCGCATCGGCGACATTGTATCCCTGATCTGCTTTTGCGTGGCCAGGATGGCCGCCTGGAGCTCAGAGGCGGTCATCAACGGTCACCTCCGATCCGGTCGATCAATAGCACAACCGCAACAAATACGACGGCAAGCAGCGCGGGGATCATTGGTCATCTCTCCAATCCAGCGCTTGACCGCAGTTTTCACAGTAATTAGGCCTGTCGAATGAGCTTAAGCTTGTGCCACATCTCGGGCATAGATAAACCGTAACAACTCGTTGATCTCTAGGGTAAGACTCAAAGACTTCACGACGCTCAAATGGTTTTTGTGGCGTTGCTTTCTCAGCTAATTTTTTATATTTATTCATTTTTTTCTCCTTCTCGTCCCCTTTTTAGGGCTCCGGATGTTCGTCGTTTTGCTGATGAGATTCAGTTTCTTTTTCATCTCGTTCTCCAATATCCAAGACGAATTGCCATTTCTTCAAATTCGTCGATATTTATCAATTTCGGATCAATTTCATTATTTTCTGCAATTCTTTTCGCTGCTGTCGATGGCTGGATCACTTTCTTTTCCCATCCGCAGAAGACCATTCGATCTTTCTCTGCAATTTTTTCCGATTTCTTAAATTTGATCATTTTTCATTTCCCTCACAAATTCAAGCATACAGGCACATCCGACAACATCTTTTCTTT
>NZ_JADNEM010000056.1:0-5945 GCF_015552275.1 Holdemania sp. 1001302B_160321_E10
CCAATTGGTAGTTTTTGAGTGCCTTTTCTTTTGCCATCGCTTCAGGATTATTCTTAACGTACTTATCATACCAGTCTACATATTTCATTTCCGCTGGAACCATTACACGCTCTCCCGTGACTGGATCTCTAGCAGCGCGGATCCGATGCTCATAGCCCTCAATTTCTTCTTCCATCCACGATCGGCAATGCGGATGTAACGGAGGCACGTTCTTTCCAGGCACTGATTTTTCAATCGGTACTCGATTTCCGTCATGCTCCTGGCAAATCTTCGACGTTTTCAAATCTAAGGTTGCTCGGAAAATTCTGACTTTCGTTCCGCGATCAATCGCCGCAGCCTTATCTGATTCTTCAATCAGATAAGCTGTTTCTGTCCTGATTAAGCGTTCAGCTGCATACTGACCATAGCTAGTCAGTTCTGTCAGCTCCGCTGCCATACGTTTATAGCTTTTTCCTGACATCAGTCCCGCAGTTAACGTCTGTTGCAGCTTCTCTGCAAGAACATCTGTATTGTCCCAGACACTCTTTGAGTAATGTTTCCCGCTCCAGTTGTTTTTTAGGATTTCCTCAACATGTTCCGGAGACATAGACGCAAATTCGTAGGCGTACCCAGTCCCCTGCTGGAAGTCGAAAACATTGTGTAAATAATTGTCTTCAACTGTTTTTTTATACAGCTCGGTAGACTTCTGCAGCTCCACATCTGCCACTTGCTTTGTCTTGATGTAGATGTCTTGTTTCAACGCTTCCAGCCGGTCGATTCTCGAGCCATAAGTGGAAGCTTCCAGCTTCGCCCGCAGCTGTTTTTTTATAACTGGATCCTTAATTGAGCTAATCTGCAGCTTAATTTGATTCCATTCACTCTCGCTGATCTTCTGATTCAAGATGTCCTTTGCCTCTACGGAGGACAGATCATTCTTTTTAGCGTATCGGTAAAAGATTTTTTCAATGTCTTTGTTAAGATCGTCAATGGCTTGCTGATAAGCTGCAGTGATCTCTTTGATTGTCTTATCACTGTTCTTATGGGCGCTGTGGATGCGTTTCTCGGCACGTTCCTGCCAGTAGTCAGGATTACTCATTTAGTTCTTTTTCGTCCTTCTGCGGCTCTGCCTGATCGTCAGGATCACCCTCTGCATAGTTTCCAAAGGCCTGCTGTTGTTGCTTAATCTTTTCCTGATTTTCTTGTCTTACCGCTTCCACTTCCGCATCCGGATCCTCAACAAAGTCCAGCTGACTGATCAAAGTTTTCTGGCTCACTGCGCCGGTCAGATTCGCAATCATCTGCGACAGTTCCAACATATTTTTCGGCAGTCCGCGCTTAAACTCTGGGATGATCGCGGCAGGATTCAACGCGATATTTTTTAAACCGAGATAATTACAGATCAAGCGCATACGCTGTTTTAGACCCTTCGTGTAGTAGCGCTCTTTTGTCTTGGTGATCATCTCCAAGCCAAGCAGCTTATACTCCATGGCCACGCCGGAGCTGTTGCCGACAAAGTTCTCATCGGTCAGGCAAGGTACGTGTGAAAAGGTGTAAATGTCATCCTTGATTGCCTTTTTCAGTACCTCGACCGAGGATTCATCAAAGGTTCGCGTGATATATTCCGCGCTGGCACCTGGCGGCAGCTCCAAGATACCCAGGTCTTTGATCTGCTTTGCAGCCTCCCCTGTTTCCTTTTCGTCATCGCCAAGCAGCGCGCCAATGAGCACCAGGATAGCTTCCAGAAATTGTTCCTTGTCATTCACGCGATCTGACATCAGCGTGTTGTAAGCGTCGATCAAGCTGATTTGTTGCTCATAATCGCCAATCCCGTCTTTGTTGTTGCGATACTCAACGATTGGTACACCATCAAACAGATGAGGTACTGGATCATCTGCGCTGCTTTGCACAGTCATAGAATCGTTGATAATGTCGATGGTGTGGACATAGTGCCGGGTGGCCACGACCGCTTTATAAATTTCCTGCTTTGTCGATGCATCCACAATCCAGTAGTAATAAACGCCGAACAACACATTTTCTTCAATCGTGTCGTCGTATACCAAAAATGTGTGTTGTGGCTCTAAATTTTTGATCAAAGGCCGTGCCTCATCCTGCGCAGCGTAGATATACTCATACGCTATGCCAGCTCGTGACATATCTAAGGCGTTATCGTGATCTGTTTCGTCGACATCCGCCATATCAAAGTAGTCGGTAAGACGATCGATATCCATCGTCTTGTCACTGGTACTGTAAGTGATCGGAGCAGATAAAAAGTAACTGGTGGCCGTATCTGCAATATCCTTGGCGTGATTACATACAAGTCGGTTATTGCTTGCCGCTTCGTTTTTCTTTTTTCGGCGCAATATTTCGTGATGACCTTCGTAATAGCCCAAGCTTCGATGGATCCGCACGCCTTCTGTACTTCTGTGCGCATTGATCAGCTGCAGGATTCTCGATTTATCTAAATACTGTTCATCAAATTCTCCGATATATTTCATTTTTTCCATGTTATCACCTCACACGATGCCGTACCGGGATTTCCGACGGGCTTTAGCTTTACTCATGATCATCTGATCCTCCAGACTGTATCTGGTGGCGTCAATGCTGTGGTTGTTTTTATCGGGATATGATCCCTTGAAGTTGCCGTTTTTATCTCGCTCCAGCTCGCAGCTCGAAAACTCCCGAGCTGTATTAGGGCAAAAGCGTGGGTCGATAATGATCTCGTTGAGATCTTGTAGCCACTTGATTCCGTGGTCGACGGATCCCGGCCCTTTTTTAGCCCCGATGATCCGCAAGCCCAGCTCGCGAAACTCGTTGATCGTCCGCGGATCCTCGCTGTCCGCGACAACTAACTGGTTAAGTGGATTGAGCAGCTTGATCTGCTGGACTGCCTTGGCATTGGACAGCCCAACCTGATACAACTCGCCGAAAATAAAAAGACGTCGGCGCGTCTTGTTGAAGTGATTTTTAACATAGGCCAGCGGATCTGCCGCAAAGCCGAAGTCTAAGCCATGATGGATCTTGTCAAAGACTGCCAGCTCATCCGCGGCGATCTCCCGGATCGTGACATTGTCAAATACTTGGCCACCCGTGCCGGTTGCCTCACCGAGGTACTCGTGCCGATACGCCATCGGCTTGTTACGTTTAAGCTCCTCAGCCTCGATGTAAAACTGAGGACCAAGCCACTCCCGCGGAACCGATCGGTAATCGCTGTGATGCACGATCGTGTCCTCCCGCGGCAGCAGCACATCCTGATTGACCCAGTTATTGATACTCTTTGGCGGGTTCCAGGAATAAAACACCCAGTACTTGTCGCCACCGCGCATCAGGGACTGGTTGATCGTGCGCTCCTCCTCGTCACCATCAAACTCATCCCGCTCCTCGTACCAGGTATAGGCGAAGTAGCCATGCTGCAGCTTAACGGATTTAATCTTCTTAGGCTCATCAGCTCCTCTAAATACGATACGCTGTCCGGTCGGCAAATAGGTTAAACCGAGGGGTGAGTATTTAGGCCGCCAAAGGTGATCAACACCGAGTTTTTCAATCGCCCACAGCAGCTGCTCAAATACCGACTCCTCAAGATACCTGCCAACTTTGCGCAGCACCATCGCGTTGGCATCGGGATTGGACATCATGCCTAGCACAATCATGATGCTGATAAACGACGACTTAGTGGATCCACGTCCGCCGGCGAGCTTGTAGTGAGTGTGCTTGTGCTCGACAACATCCCAATACAGATCGTAAAAAGACGGGGCAATCAGCTCCGTGAGTCTAATCCGTGTCGGTAGGTTTTGGGATGTCATTGATAATCTCCACTTTTAAAGCTCCCTCAATGCTGATGTCCTGCTTATCCTTCCAGCGATCTGGCCTACGGTTCTTTAGCCAGTAGATCTGCGCTGTGACGTCAGGTGCTACCTGCTTGGTTGTTGTTTTTATTTTCACACCATCAGGGCCAACCTCTTTGCTGGTTTCTGTGTACTCATATCCGATTGCTCGTTTATACAGCGCACTCTCGACTCTGGCATCCGCGACCTCTTTGTTAACGGTTAACGTCTCCATCAGCTCAGGGTGCTCTTTCTTGTATCCACTAAAGGTGCTCTCAGACACGCCGAGCTTTTTAGCAATGTCCCGCTCAATCGCGCCGTCACGCGCCCACTGAGCAATCAGATCCAGCTTAGGTTTTACATGGGTTTCATATTTACCGCGCATCCTATCACCTCCAACGCGTCAAATGTAAATTAAAACCCCGCAAGGCGATACGCGGGGCAGTGAGTTTTAGAAAGTAGAGGGGAAAAGAACATCCTGCCTCATCCGACCAGAAGGAGAAAGAACCAGCCGGAAACCAAAGAAAAAGCACTCATCACTGAGTGCCTTGCGCAAATGGGTTCACTTAGAATTCATCCACCGCTAACGTTTCTGTGACCGCCGATCTCACGCCGATCCCGTATCGTGGGGACGCTACTATCGGCTCAGATACCCTCTGGCATCTTACACGCGTATAGTATCACAAAAGTCAACCGTACGCGTACGGACTTTTACAAATTTGATCGATACGATACTGTAAACCTGTTTTTGACATATTGACCATAGGCGCAGCTGCCTGATAGCTGTACCCCTCCTCGTAAACTAGTTGGATGATCTGACGGTCATCCTGGCTTAAGCTGTCAAGCCAGTCATCCAAGCCTAAGGCAGATCTTGCGGTGTACAGCTGCTCCAGCTGTGCCTCGACGGCAGCCTTTTGCACACAGAGTTGCTGGCCTGGTGGATGCTTGTTATCTAAGCCTCTGATGCGCATCTCTCTAGCTGCCTGCTCTGGCCAATCCTCATGCAGCCAAAGATAGGTGCTAAGATCAAGCAGCCATACTCTCAACTTGCTAATCTCACGGGAGTATGATCCGTACACTCGCAGCTTATCCTTGGTCCTTTTGATCCTCTCGTCCACCGCCATCCCTCCTGTCAACACCGATCAACTCTGCCCGATATCGTTTTTTAAATTTGCGTCCTTGCCTGATGCTGTGGTACGCCGCGGTGAGCTGCATCTTAAAAAATTGAGCGATCTCCGGTACCGTACCGACAAATACACAAAGATCGTTGTCTCTGGTGTCGTACAGAGCGTATGTCTTTATAGCTCTCACATCAGCGACTGCCTCTCATTGCCGCTCGCAGCTTACGCCTGAGTCGTGCCAGGTGGCGCTGCATGTCTCTTTTGCGCATCGGCGACATCGTGTTGGCTATTTGTTGTTTGGTGGCCAGGATGGCCGCCTGGAGCTCAGAGGCGGTCATCAACGATCACCTCCCATCCGATCAATCAGCAGCACGAGCACCACAAAGGCGACGGCGAGCAGTGCGGGGGTCATTGGTCATCTCTCCAATCCAGCGCTTGACCGCAGTTTTCACAGTAATTAGGCCTGTCGAATGAGCTTAAGCTTATGCCGCATCTCGGACATAGATAAACCGTAACGACTCGTTGATCTCTAGGGTAAGATTCAAAGACTTCACGACGCTCAAATGGTTTTTGTGGCGTTGCTTTCTCAGCTAATTTTTTATATTTATTCATTTTCATTCTCCCAATCCAGCGCTTGGCCGCAATGATAACAAAAGTTAGATATGGTGCCGCTAAATCCGCCTCCGCAGTTAGGGCATGTGTACGTTTGCATGTAACGTATCTTTGATTCAGCGTCTTTGATGGGTTTCACCGGCGTCGCTCTGTCAATAAGCTCCTGTAGCACAGATTTATTTGCATTAAGTGTTTCTTTGTCTAAAGGGTAATAATCCCCGCATTCACGCTCTTCCCAATCAAAATCTTCGATGTACTCCATCGCATGATCACATAAGAAATTTAACGCTTCTTGATATTTATTCATCATCTTCTCCTTTCCGTCCTTTTTAGGGCTCCGGATGTTCGTCGTTTTGCTGATGAGATTCAGTTTCTTTTTCATCTCGTCCTCCAATACCCAAGACTGGCTGCC
>NZ_JADNEM010000057.1:0-4965 GCF_015552275.1 Holdemania sp. 1001302B_160321_E10
ATAGTGAAGATAAAACAAAGAGCTAACAAACTCTGACAAATGGAGAGTTTGATCCTGGCTCAGGATGAACGCTGGCGGCGTGCCTAATACATGCAAGTCGAACGCTTGCTTGAGGACTTGTCTTCAAGCGGGAGTGGCGAACGGGTGAGTAATACATAAGCAATCTGCCCATCGGCCTGGGATAACAGTTGGAAACGACTGCTAATACCGGATAGGTGATAGGGAGGCATCTCTTGATCATTAAAGTTGGGATACAACACGGATGGATGAGCTTATGGCGTATTAGCTAGTAGGTGAGGTAACGGCTCACCTAGGCGATGATACGTAGCCGACCTGAGAGGGTGACCGGCCACATTGGGACTGAGACACGGCCCAAACTCCTACGGGAGGCAGCAGTAGGGAATTTTCGGCAATGGGCGAAAGCCTGACCGAGCAACGCCGCGTGAGTGAAGAAGGCCTTCGGGTTGTAAAGCTCTGTTGTGAAGGAAGAACGGCTCATACAGGGAATGGTATGGGAGTGACGGTACTTTACCAGAAAGCCACGGCTAACTACGTGCCAGCAGCCGCGGTAATACGTAGGTGGCGAGCGTTATCCGGAATTATTGGGCGTAAAGGGTGCGCAGGCGGTTTTTTAAGTTTAAGGTGAAAGCGTGGGGCTTAACCCCATATAGCCTTAGAAACTGAGAGACTAGAGTACAGGAGAGGGCAATGGAATTCCATGTGTAGCGGTAAAATGCGTAGATATATGGAGGAACACCAGTGGCGAAGGCGGTTGCCTGGCCTGTAACTGACGCTCATGCACGAAAGCGTGGGGAGCAAATAGGATTAGATACCCTAGTAGTCCACGCCGTAAACGATGAGAACTAAGTGTTGGGGAAACTCAGTGCTGCAGTTAACGCAATAAGTTCTCCGCCTGGGGAGTATGCACGCAAGTGTGAAACTCAAAGGAATTGACGGGGGCCCGCACAAGCGGTGGAGTATGTGGTTTAATTCGACGCAACGCGAAGAACCTTACCAGGTCTTGACATCCCCTGCAAAGACATAGAGATATGTTGGAGGTTATCAGGGAGACAGGTGGTGCATGGTTGTCGTCAGCTCGTGTCGTGAGATGTTGGGTTAAGTCCCGCAACGAGCGCAACCCTTGTCTTTAGTTACTAACATTGAGTTGAGGACTCTAGAGAGACTGCCGGTGACAAACCGGAGGAAGGTGGGGATGACGTCAAATCATCATGCCCCTTATGACCTGGGCTACACACGTACTACAATGGCGGATACAACGAGAAGCAAGACAGTGATGTGGAGCAAAACTCAGAAAGTCCGTCTCAGTTCGGATTGAAGTCTGCAACCCGACTTCATGAAGCCGGAATCGCTAGTAATCGCGGATCAGCATGCCGCGGTGAATACGTTCTCGGGCCTTGTACACACCGCCCGTCAAACCATGAGAGTTGGCAATACCCGAAGCCGGTGGCCTAACCTCGCAAGAGGAGGGAGCCGTCGAAGGTAGGGCTGATGATTGGGGTTAAGTCGTAACAAGGTATCCCTACGGGAACGTGGGGATGGATCACCTCCTTTCTAAGGAGAAAGACGTACAAAGAAGTTGAATTTGTGAGGAAGTAAGCCTGTTTAGTTTTGAGAGATCGAAAGATTTCTCAGACAGTGATTGTTCTTTGAAAACCGAATAACAGAAAACAGATAGAAAGACATGATCTTTCTGAAAAGTTGTAAGATTTCAAAAATCAGAACAAGATATTTGAAGTTGAACGTTGAACAGTTCTTATTAGAGATTGAAAGGAACTCTGGACGACTCGCAGTCAAGACAGAGGACCTGTGATTAAATGAATAAGGGCGTATGGTGGATGCCTAGGCATGTAGAGCAGAAGAAGGACGCAGCTAACGGCGAAACGCGACGGGGAGTGGTAAGCACACATCGATCCGTCGGTCTCCGAATGGGGAAACCCAGCGCGAGTAATGTCGCGTTACCCATGAGTAAATCCATAGCTCATGAGGAGAGAACCCAGGGAATTGAAACATCTTAGTACCTGGAGGAAAAGAAAATAACAATGATTCCCTCAGTAGCGGCGAGCGAACGGGGAAGAGCCCAAACCAGCCTTAGGGCTGGGGTAGTAGGACCACAACGTGGTACAGTAACCGATAGAAGAAGGACATTGAAAGGTCCGCCAAAGAGGGTGCAAGCCCCGTAATCGAAATTGGGAGCTGACCTAGTGGAATCCTGAGTACGGCGAGGCACGTGGAACCTTGTCGGAAGCATCCGGGACCATCCGGAAAGGCTAAATACTCCTACATGACCGATAGTGAACCAGTACCGTGAGGGAAAGGTGAAAAGAACCGCGGGAGCGGAGTGAAATAGAACCTGAAACCATATGCTTACAAGAAGACAGAGCCCGTTAAGGGGTGATGTCGTGCCTTTTGTAGAATGAACCGGCGAGTTATCTTATCGTGCGAGGTTAAGTGGAAGACACGGAGCCGAAGCGAAAGCGAGTCTGAACAGGGCGGCAGTACGATGAGATAGACCCGAAGCCGTAGTGATCTAGCCATGACCAGGTTGAAGTTTGGGTGAAACCAAATGGAGGACCGAACCGACCCCCGTTGAAAAGTTGGCGGATGAGTTGTGGCTAGCGGAGAAATTCCAATCGAACACGGCGATAGCTGGTTCTCCCCGAAATAGCTTTAGGGCTAGCGTCGAAGTAAGGGTAGTGGAGGTAGAGCACTGAATTCATGATGGCGCCGTCAAGGTGTACTGAATGAAATCAAACTCCGAATGCCATTATAGCATCTTCGGCAGTCAGACTGTGGGTGATAAGGTCCATGGTCAAAAGGGAAACAGCCCAGATCATCAGTTAAGGTCCCAAAATTACCGCTAAGTGGAAAAGGATGTGGGGATGCACAGACAACTAGGAGGTTGGCTTAGAAGCAGCCACCCTTCAAAGAGTGCGTAACAGCTCACTAGTCGAGTGACCCTGCGCCGAAAATTAACCGGGGCTAAGCGGTATACCGAAACTATGGCAATGACTCAGGTCATTGGGTAGGGGAGCGTTCCATGGGCGTAGAAGCTGTACCGTAAGGAGCAGTGGAGCGCATGGAAGTGAGAATGCCGGTGTGAGTAGCGAGATGCAGGTGAGAATCCTGCACACCGATAGACCAAGGATTCCAGGGGAAGGTTCGTCCGCCCTGGGTAAGTCGGGACCTAAGGCGAGGCTGAAAAGCGTAGTCGATGGAAAACAGGTTGATATTCCTGTACCCGCGCATCGAGTGATGGAGTGACAAAGAAGGCTAACCGGACCGGTAAATGGATTCCGGACCAAGCGAGGTAGGAGGCAGTCAGGCAAATCCGGCTGTCAATCTGAAGGCGTGATGGGGAGCGAACAGCGCGAGCTAAGTAGCGAAGACGGCGATGCCAGCTTTCAAGAAAAGCTTCTAGCGATAATCGATGAGCGGCCCGTACCAAAACCGACACAGGTGGTCAAGGCGAGAAGCCTAAGGTGAGCGAGAGAACTGTTGCCAAGGAACTCGGCAAAATAGCCCCGTACGTTCGCAAGAAGGGGCGCTCGAAAGAGCCGCAGTGAAGAGGCCCAAGCAACTGTTTAACTAAAACACAGCTCTCTGCAAAGTCGCAAGACGAAGTATAGGGGGTGACGCCTGCCCGGTGCTGGAAGGTTAAGAGGATATGTTAGTCGCAAGACGAAGCATTGAATTGAAGCCCCAGTGAACGGCGGCCGTAACTATAACGGTCCTAAGGTAGCGAAATTCCTTGTCAGGTAAGTTCTGACCCGCACGAAAGGCGTAATGATTTGGGCGCTGTCTCGGCAGCAGACTCGGTGAAATCTTAGTACCTGTGAAGATGCAGGTTACCCGCAACTAGACGGAAAGACCCCATGGAGCTTTACTGTAGCCTGATATTGAGTTTTGATCAAGTATGTACAGGATAGGTGGGAGACGAAGAAGTTGGGACGTCAGTTTCAATGGAGTCGACGTTGGGATACCACTCTTAGTTGATTGAAATTCTAACCTGTATCCATGAGCTGGGTAAGGGACAGTGTCAGGTGGGCAGTTTGACTGGGGCGGTCGCCTCCTAAAGAGTAACGGAGGCGCCCAAAGGTACCCTCAGATTGGTTGGAAATCAATCGACGAGCGCAAATGCAGAAGGGTGCTTGACTGCAAGACAGACAAGTCGAGCAGGGACGAAAGTCGGGATTAGTGATCCGGCGGTGCAGAATGGAATGGCCGTCGCTTAACGGATAAAAGCTACCCTGGGGATAACAGGCTGATCTCGCCCAAGAGTTCACATCGACGGCGAGGTTTGGCACCTCGATGTCGGCTCATCGCATCCTGGAGCTGAATTCGGTTCCAAGGGTTGGGCTGTCCGCCCATTAAAGCGGTACGCGAGCTGGGTTCAGAACGTCGTGAGACAGTTCGGTCCCTATCTGTTGTGGGCGTAGGAAATTTGAGGAGAGCTGTCCTTAGTACGAGAGGACCGGGATGGACCCACCGCTGGTGCACCAGTTGTATCGCCAGATGCATAGCTGGGTAGCTAAGTGGGGAACGGATAAACGCTGAAGGCATCTAAGCGTGAAACCGACTCCGAGATGAGATTTCCCATTTCCAAGAGAAAGTAAGACCCCTTGAAGACGACGAGGTAGATAGGTCAGAGATGGAAGCACAGCGATGTGTGGAGTTGACTGATACTAATCGGTCGAGGATTTAATCACATGAGGAAAAAAACGTTCATAACGAAGTAAGAAAGAGCAAGACTTTCTGGAAGCAACTGTTATTTGGTTTTCAGGGAATAATCCTGAAATGATCTGGTGACGATAGCGAAATGGTCACACCTGTTCCCATCCCGAACACAGAAGTTAAGCATTTCCGCGGCGAGAATAGCTATGCCTGCCATAGTGAACGTAGCTCGTTGCCAGGTTCTCCGGTTCCCTTTCTCAGGGAGCCTTTTTT
>NZ_JADNEM010000058.1:0-4597 GCF_015552275.1 Holdemania sp. 1001302B_160321_E10
CGGGAACGGTATCAATTCAAAAAAGATCAGGAAAAGTTTGCAGCTGAACGATCTAAGTTTGAACATGAAAAGCTGATTGTTGAAGCCGCAAAAGAACTGACAGGAAAAGGAATTGATGCCGCACTTGCGAGCTTTGTCGTTGGCAAGGACGCGGATGAAACAAAAAAGAACCTGGAAGCCTTTGAAAAATCCTACAACGCCGCGGTGGAAGCTGCGGTCAACGAGAAGCTGAAAGGTGGAGTGCCACCGAAGAAAGCTCCCGCCAACACAACAACTTACACCGATGATCAGTTACGGAATATGACGCCGGAACAGATCAATGCCAACTGGGACGCTGTTGTCGCGTCCATGAAAAAATAGGAGGAGTGAACAATTATGTCTATTCAGAATTTTATCCCTACCATTTGGAGTGCTCGTTTACTAAACCATTTGGACAAAAGCCACGTTTATCTGAATCTGCTCAACCGCGACTACGAAGGTGAAATCAAAAATTTCGGCGATACCGTCAAGATTAACCAGGTTGGTGATGTGTCGATTAAGGACTACACCAAGGGCACGGACATCGATGCACCGGAAGACATCACCGGCGAACAGCAGGAGCTGAAGATCGACCAGGCGAAGTATTTTAACTTTGCGGTGGATGATGTGGATAACGCACAAACCAATCCGAAGCTGATGGATAAAGCGATGCAGCGCGCGGCCTATGCGATGAACGATGTTGTTGACGCCTTTGCGGCAAACTTGCTGGCAATCAATGTGCATGCCGATAATGCGATTGGAACCAACGATGTGCCGATCGTTCCAACCAGGGCTGATGCCTACGACTACCTGGTCGATCTGAACACGAAGCTGACGGAAGCCAATGTTGCCAAGATGGGACGCTGGGTTGTTATTCCAGCCTTTTATCATGGTCTGCTGCTGAAGGATGACCGCTTTGTCGGCAATGGCACGGATTATAATCAGGCGATCCTGGAAGGTGGCGAGGTTGGTAAGGCTGCTGGATTCACGGTTTATGTATCGAATAACGTTCCGAACACTGAAGGAGCGAAGTACAAGGTTATTGCGGGCACTACAGAAGCCGGCTCTTATGCGGAACAGATCCTGAACACGGAAGCCTATCGCCCAGAGAAGCGCTTTTCGGATGCCGTTAAGGGTCTGCATACTTATGGTGCGAAAGTGCTGCAGAGCAAGTGCATTGCGGTCTTAACTTGCAACAAAGCATAAGCAGAGAAAGGAGAGTTACTATGGCTTTTATCTACAATTTAAAAACCAAGCTGCTGCATGAATGCAGAAACGCGGATGTAGCAAAGTGGTGCAAAAACAGACCGGATGAATATCTGGTTTCCGACGATAAGGAAAGGCTGATGCAGGTACTGACGCTGAACAAGGCTTTAGAAAGTGCAGAACCTGCAAAGCAGGAAAAGAAGAAGTCACCTTCGCAGATGAACCTTGAAGAGCTGAAGGCCTGGGCAGCTGAGCTGCAGCTGGAAATCCCGGAGTCCCTGACCAAAGCTGAGATCCTCGCACTGATCAAAGAGAAGCAGGGCGCATGAAAACCCCTGCAGAAGTAATCACTGCGTTAACCGGCTGTAAAAATGCTGATCTGGTGGCGATTGTATTAGAAGCTGCAGAACAGACAATCTTGAGCCTGACTAACCGCACGAAGTTGATCCCGCCGTTAGAAGCTGCACGTCGGGATCTGGCGGTAGTGATGATCAACCGGCTGGGCACGGAAGGCGAATCCAGCCGCAGCGAGGGTGGCATCAGCATCAGCTTTGAAGAAATGCCGAAGGTGATTCAGACAGCGATTGAAACCTATAGATTAGCGAGGGTGTGCGGTCATGCGCTTGAGACAGTGCCGGATCAAGACGTATAGCCTTAAACGGCACGTTACAGCTCGAAATGAGGAAGGCAATACTTACTCGACATGGGGAAGTCCTGTTGAAATTGATGCTGAAATCTGGCCAGCTGGTGGACAGCTGCAGGCACAGATCTATGGTCAGGAGCTGCAGTATATGCTGAACATGCTTTATCAGGGCGATCAGGAGATTAAAGAGACTGATGGGATTTGTGTTTTTGGTACAGGGGATCAGGATCCGGACTATCAAGTGATCTCACAGCAGCGGTATGCTAACCATCAGTTTTTTGTGCTGAAGAAACTATGAGCGATCTTGTTGGATTAAAAAAGCTGCTGGATAAGTTGGATGCCGTGTCAGAAAATGCTCAAGATGTCCTGTTCAAGTCCATGAAAAAGGCAGCTGGCTTTGTTAAGGATGACGCTCGCTTGCGGGTACCTTTTAAAACGGGTGATCTACGGCGTAGAATACACGACAAAACAGAGAAAACAGAGGATGGCGTGCAATCTATCGTTTCTGTCAGTTCTGAATATGGCGCTTATGTCGAGTTCGGAACGGGGCCGCGGGGAGAAGAAAATCACGAGGGAATCTCACCGGAGCTGAATCCGCACTACTCACAAACGGGTTGGATGATTCCGGCCAGCGCTATGTCGGAAAAAGACGCAGAAGAATATGGTCTGGGGATTGCCAAAAAGGATGGGAGGGTAATTGGTTTCTATACCAAGGGTATGCCAGCCCGTCCTTTTATGTATCCTGCGCTGAAAGATAACGAGGATCAGATCAACAAAAACATTGCGAAGGATCTCAAAAAAGCGATCAAGGAGGCAGCGAAGTGATTGATGTCAAAAAGATTATCTTCGAGGAATTAAAGAAGATTTCAGAGAATGTAACGGACACCTATCCTGATGACTGGAAGAAGTTTCCCTGCATTCAGTTTTTAGAAGAGGAAAATATCCCGCAGGAGATTACCGACGACACAGAACGCATGTCGTATATCCGTTATAAGGTGGATATCTGGGATAAAGTCAGTACAACGGCAGCAGCCCTGCAGGTCAATGCGGTGTTTGCTGGACTGGGGCTAAACAGGTCATCCAGTGTGGATGTGCCGGAGCAGTCTTATTTAAAGCACAAAATGATGCGTTTTGAGGGTGTCGTAGATCACGATACCCTGATTGTTTATCAGAAATAGAAAGGGGCGAAGTGAATGCTTGCCAATGGAATTAAGTTAGGCTATAAAGAAACAGCGGAAGCTGCAGAGTTTACCGATCTGACAGGGTTGAAGGAAGTACCAGAACTTGGTTCGGATCCTGAAAAAGTGGATAACACCGATTTAGCTGCTGATGTGAAGCAGTATGAAATGGGAATCGGTGATGCCGGGGACATGGAGTATAAGTTCAAATATGTGAATACGACTAATTCCTCTTATCGAAAGCTGCGGGCAGCTGCTGACAGCAAGAAGGTTTATCCTTTCCAGCAGACGATGCCAGACGGGACCAAGTATCAGTTTGACGCGCAGGTCAACGTCAAAGTTGGAGGCGGTGGCGTGAATGCCGCGATTGAATTTACAGCGTCGATGGCGCTGCAGAGTAAGATCACAGTTGTGGATCCGACGGAATAGGAGATGAAAAATAATGAATGAAACAAAAAGAAAGCCCTTTGCGGTCTGGACTGTTGGAGAAACCGATTACAGGCTTAAACTGGACACAGCCACGATCGCAGAACTAGAAACAAAGTTTAAATGCAATTTGCTGACTCTGCTGGAAAGCAGCGGCAGTATGCCCGCTTTGTCAGTCATGCTGACGATTGTTCACGGAGCCATGAAGAAATTCAACCATGGCGTTACCTATAAAGAGGTTCAGAGTTTGTTCGATCAGTACTTGGACGAGGGCGGATCTCAAGTAGCGTTTTTATCAGACATTGTACTGCCAGTCTATCAGGTGTCCGGTTTTTTCTCGGAAGCTCAGACGGAAGTCATGGACAGCCAGATGGCGGAGGTTCGCGAGAATATCTAACTGTTACTGACTATCTGAATGAGCTTTATGTTCAGGCGCTGAAATTTGGAATCACTCCTGATTGCTTTTGGGCATCGACGGTGCAAGAGATCATTGACATGATTGATGCTCGGCAGGAAAAACAAACAGAGGAGCTTAAATTGCAGATCACGATGCTGTCTGTCCAAGCAGAACAGATTTTTGAAGGCATGGTCACAATTTGGAGCGATAAAAACAGCAAGCCTCAGCGTCGGCAAATTTGGGATTTTTACCCGAAGCTTTTTGAAAAAGAGCGTGAGGCGTATGAAATTCAGCGTCAAAAAGACGAAATGGCTTTGTATCAAGCGAAATTCAATGATTTCGTGCTCAGGCATAATCGCAAATATGGAGGTGATGACCAAGCATGAACGGAATCACTCTTGAAAAGCTGCAGGTCATCATCGAAGCGCAGACCCAGGATCTGCGCAACGAGCTTGCTAAAGTAAAGCAGCAGCTCACATCAACCTCAGCCGCAGTAAAAAAAGAAACCGGGAAGATCGGAAATTCCTTCGGCGGAATGATGAAAAAGGTCATGGGTTTGGTAGGAATTACCGCCGTTGTCACCTCTCTTAAGAAAGTAGGATCAGCCGCAATCGAGATGGCCAGTGATCTGCAGGAGGTGCAAAACGTCGTCGATACGGCGTTTGGTGACATGGCTTATATGGTTGAGAATTTCTCAAAGAAAGCGATCGATCAGTTCGGCATGTCGGA
>NZ_JADNEM010000059.1:0-4597 GCF_015552275.1 Holdemania sp. 1001302B_160321_E10
CGGGAACGGTATCAATTCAAAAAAGATCAGGAAAAGTTTGCAGCTGAACGATCTAAGTTTGAACATGAAAAGCTGATCGTTGAAGCCGCAAAAGAACTGACAGGAAAAGGAATTGATGCTACGCTTGCGAGCTTTGTTGTTGGCAAGGACGCGGATGAAACAAAAAAGAACCTGGAAGCCTTTGAAAAATCCTACAACGCTGCAGTGGAAGCTGCGGTCAACGATAAGCTTAAAGGTGGAGTGCCACCAAAGAAAGCTCCAGCCAACACAACAACTTATACTGATGATCAGTTACGGAATATGACACCGGAACAGATCAATGCCAACTGGGACGCTGTTGTTGCGTCCATGAAAAAATAGGAGGAGTGAACAATTATGTCTATTCAGAATTTTATCCCTACCATTTGGAGCGCTCGTTTACTGAACCATTTGGACAAAAGCCACGTTTATCTGAACCTGCTCAACCGCGATTATGAAGGCGAAATCAAAAACTTTGGTGACACCGTTAAGATTAATCAGGTCGGTGACGTGTCGATTAAGGACTACACCAAAGGCACAGACATCGATGCACCGGAAGACATCACCGGCGAACAGCAGGAGCTGAAGATCGACCAGGCGAAGTATTTTAACTTTGCTGTGGATGATGTCGATAATGCACAGACCAATCCAAAGCTGATGGATAAAGCAATGCAGCGCGCGGCCTATGCAATGAACGATGTTGTTGACGCCTTTGCGGCAAACTTGCTGGCGATCAATGTCCATGCCGACAACGCGATCGGAACCAACGACGCCCCGATCGTGCCAACAAAAGCGGATGCCTACGACTACCTGGTCGATCTGAACACGAAGCTGACGGAAGCCAACGTTGCCAAGATGGGACGCTGGGTTGTTATTCCAGCCTTCTACCATGGCCTGCTGCTGAAGGATGACCGTTTTGTCGGCAATGGTACGGATTACAACCAAGCAATCCTGGAGGGTGGCGAGGTTGGTAAAGCTGCTGGATTTACTGTCTATGTGTCGAATAACGTACCGAACACCGAAGGGGCAAAGTACAAGGTTATTGCAGGCACCACGGAAGCTGGATCTTATGCGGAACAGATTCTGAATACGGAAGCCTATCGTCCGGAAAAGCGCTTTTCGGACGCCGTCAAGGGTCTGCATACCTACGGGGCTAAAGTGCTGCAGAGCAAGTGCATTGCCGTCTTAACTTGCAATAAAGCGTAAACAAAGAGAGGAGAGTTACTATGGCTTTTATCTATAACTTAAAAACCAAACTGCTTCACGAATGCAGAAATGCAGATGTAGCTAAATGGTGCAAAAACAGACCGGATGAATATCTGGTCTCCGACGATAAAGAAAAACTGGTACAGGTTCTGGCGTTGAACAATGCGTTGGATAACGCAGAACCCGCAAAACAGGAAAAAAAGAAGTCGCCTTCGCAGATGAATCTTGATGAGCTGAAAGCTTGGGCGGCTGAGCTGCAGCTGGAAATTCCGGAATCCCTGACCAGAGCTGAGATCCTCGCGCTGATTAAAGAAAAACAAGGTGCATGAAAACCCCGGAGGAAGTAATCGCTGCTTTAACTGGCTGTAAAAGCACTGATCTGATTGCGATCATTTTGGAAGCAGCTGAACAGACAATCTTAAGCTTGACCAACCGTACAAAGCTGATCCCACCGCTGGAAGTAGCTCGCCGAGATCTTGCGGTTGTGATGATCAATCGATTAGGTACCGAGGGTGAGTCTAGTCGCAGCGAGGGCGGCATCAGCGTCAGTTTTGAGGAAATGCCAAAGGCGATCCAGGCAGCGATTGAAACTTATAGATTAGCGAGGGTGTGTGGCCATGCGTTTGAGGCAGTACAGAATCAAGACGTATAACCTCAAGCATCACATAATGGCTCAAAACGAAGAAGGCAATACTTACCCCGCTTGGGGAAGCCCTGTTGAAATTGACGCTGAAATCTGGCCAGCCGGCGGACAGCTGCAGGCGCAGATTTACGGTCAGGAGCTGCAGTATATGCTGAACATGCTTTATCAGGGTGACCAAGAGATTAAGGAGTCTGATGGTATTTGTGTTTTTGTTTCTGCAGATCAGGATCCTGACTATCAAGTGATCTCACAGCAGCGTTACACGGATCACTGGACTTTTGTATTGAAGAAGCTATGAGTGATCTTGTTGGATTAAAAAAGCTGCTGGATCAGCTGGATGCGGTGTCAGAAAACGCCCAGGATGTCCTGTTGAAGTCAATGAAAAAGGCAGCAGGGTTTGTCCGAGATGACGCCCGATTGCGGGTGCCGTTTAAAACAGGTGATCTGCGACGCAGGATTCACAGCCGTACATTCAAGACGGAAACGGGTGTACAATCAGTTGTCTCTGTCAGCTCTGAGTATGGTGCTTATGTCGAGTTTGGTACGGGTCCGCGGGGTGAAGAAAACCATGAAGGAATCTCACCAGAGCTGAATCCTCATTACTCACAAACAGGCTGGATGATTCCGGCCAGCGCCATGTCAGAAAAGGATGCGGAGGAATATGGTCTGGGGATTGCCAAAAAGGACGGTAAGGTCATTGGTTATTATACCAAGGGTATGCCAGCCCGTCCTTTTATGTATACCGCCCTTAAAGATAACGAGGATCAGATCAATAAAAACATAGCGAAGGATCTCAAAAAAGCGATCAAGGAGGCAGCGAAATGATTGACGTCAAAAAGATTATCTTCGAGGAATTAAAGAAAATCTCTGAAAACGTAACGGATACCTATCCGGATGACTGGAAGAAGTTTCCCTGCATTCAGTTTTTAGAAGAAGAAAATATCCCACAGGAGATTACCGACGACACAGAGCGTATGTCATATATCCGCTATAAGGTGGATATCTGGGATAAAATCAGTACAACAGCGGCAGCCCTGCAGGTCAATGTGGTGTTTGCCAATCTTGGGCTTAACCGGTCATCCAGCGTGGATGTGCCGGAGCAGTCTTATTTAAAGCACAAAATGATGCGTTTTGAGGGTGTTGTGGATCACGATACTCTGATTGTTTATCAGAAATAGAAAGGGGCGAAGTGAATGCTTGCCAATGGAATTAAGTTAGGCTACAAAGAAACAGCGGAAGCCGTAGAGTTTACCGATCTGACTGGATTGAAGGAAGTGCCAGAACTTGGATCAGACCCTGAAAAAGTGGATAATACTGATTTAGCTGCTGATGTGAAGCAGTATGAAATGGGAATCGGTGATGCCGGAGATATGGAGTACAAGTTCAAGTATGTGAATACGGCTAATTCCTCTTATCGAAAGCTGCGGGCTGCGGCAGATAGCAAGAAGGTTTATCCTTTCCAGCAGACGATGCCAGACGGAACTAAATATCAGTTCGACGCGCAGGTCAATGTCAAGGTCGGCGGCGGGGGAGTGAATGCCGCGATTGAATTTACTGCATCGATGGCGCTGCAGAGTAAGATCACAGTTGTGGATCCGACGGAATAGGAGATGATGAATGATGAATGAAACGAAAAGAAAACCTTTTGCAGTTTGGACTGTAGGGGAAACCGACTACAGGCTCAAGCTGGACACAGCCACGATTGCAGAGCTGGAAACAAAGTTTAAATGCAATCTTTTGAATCTGCTGGAAAGCAGCGGCAGTATGCCGGCTTTGTCAGTCATGCTAACGATCATCCATGGGGCGATGAAAAAATTCAACCATGGCATCACCTACAAAGAGGTTCAGAGCCTGTTTGATCAATATTTGGATGAAGGTGGCTCTCAGGTAGCGTTTCTGTCAGATATTGTACTGCCGGTTTATCAGGTGTCCGGTTTTTTCTCGGAAGCTCAGACGGAAGTCATGGACAGCCAGATGGCGGAGGTTCGCGAGAATATCTAACTGTTACTGACTATCTGAATGAGCTTTATGTTCAGGCGCTGAAATTTGGAATCACCCCCGATTGTTTCTGGGCGTCAACGGTCCAAGAGATCATTGACATGATCGATGCCCGGCAGGAAAAACAAACAGAGGAGCTTAAGCTGCAGATCACGATGCTATCTGTCCAAGCGGAACAGATTTTTGAAGGCATGGTCACAATTTGGAGTGATAAAAACAGTAAGCCTCAGCGCCGGCAAATTTGGGACTTTTACCCGAAGCTTTTTGAAAAAGAGCATGAGGCGTATGAAATTCAGCGCCAAAAAGAAGAAATGGCTTTATATCAAGCGAAATTTAATGATTTCGTGCTCAGGCATAATCGTAAATTTGGAGGTGATGACCAAGCATGAACGGAATTACTCTTGAAAAGCTGCAGGTCATCATTGAAGCGCAGACCCAGGATCTGCGCAACGAGCTTGCCAAAGTAAAACAGCAGCTCACATCAACCTCAGCCGCAGTAAAAAAAGAAACCGGGAAGATCGGAAATTCCTTTGGCGGAATGATGAAAAAGGTCATGGGTTTGGTAGGAATTACCGCAGTTGTCGCTGCTATTAAGAAAGTGGGATCAGCGGCAATCGAGATGGCCAGCGATCTGCAAGAAGTGCAGAATGTGGTTGATACGGCGTTTGGTGACATGGCTTATATGGTTGAGAATTTCTCAAAGAAAGCGATCGATCAGTTCGGCATGTCGGA